>CAYGKL010000005.1:28164-57470 GCA_964350505.1 uncultured Roseivirgaceae bacterium
GAATCAATCAATTCCGGTATTAAATCCAGAGACAGGCACCTATTGAAAGAAAAGTACTTCTATCTAGATAAATATCCAGAAATGACCTTTCGTTCAACTAGGGTTTACGAAGCAGAGAATATGTTCATGGTTCAAGGCGATCTAACTATAAAAGGGGTAACCAAAAAGGTTGAAATACCAGTAAAGGCTATTCGGAATGAAAATGGAGTCGGCCATTTAACGGGTGAATTTACCTTAGACCGAAGAGACTATGGCGTTGGCCGAAACCACCTAATTTTGGCAGATGAAGTGAAGGTGATGCTTAAGCTGATGTATTGAACTTAAACTCTTTGTAAGCCTCCCAAAGCTTGCCATTATGCTTCAATAGCCAAAAGCTGTTCACCTCGAACGTAGCTTTAAACACTCGTTTTTCAAATATTGGCCAAGCCTCATAGAAGGCATGTTTTTTCAGGTCGCGAAAAGCTACCGTCAGGTGCGGGTGATATCCGTTTTTATGTACTGAATGAAGAAGTTTCAGTTCTCTTTTGGTGGTGAGCAGAAGGGCCTTGTTCATGGCCTCTAATTCCGAAGAATGTTCAGGCCGAATGAAGATAGTTTTTGGCTCAAAAGCACCGAAGCCATTCAGGTGAACCTTAAAAGAATTGAAGTTAGTTGTTTGTGCAAGTACCTCTAATAATCTAGCTTCTTTAGCTTCTTTCCACTGAAAGGGCATATGAAGCGTTATATGTGCAGGAGATCTCAAGGAGCCCTTCGAATTATATTTTTCAACAAATTCTTGCTTAACGGCAGTTATCTCGCTGGCTAAAGGCTCAGGAGGAATGATGGCGAGGAAATATCTAGAAACACCTTCTTTCAAATCAGACAAAACTATTTTGAATAGAGCAATTAAAAGTTTAGTTTGAAGTTAAAGAATACACATGAAACCATTACAACTACTTTCCGCGTCTTTTCTATCATTATCAGTTTTACTTTTCTGCAATTGCTCTGGAAGCTCTGATACTGGAGAAACCATCGCTACTGCGTCCAATTATAAGCTTGCCATAGTTGATTCTATACAAGTGGATGTACTGGCGAGCAGTATGACAATTCTTGATGTTCATAAGGAAACAGGCGAACTATTGGCCATTCAACCTTCACCACCCAAACTTTGGATTTTATCTCCTGAAGGTGAAGTAAAGAAGACCTGGGAAAAGTCTGGCAACGGGCCAGATGAAATTGGCTCAATACTACTAAGTGCAGAATTTTTTGGTGATGGAATAGCTATGATGGGTTATATGCAGCTCAAGATTTTCGACCGTGACTTTAAGTTAATAAGCTCGCATAAACCAAGTTACGACTTACAAGGTATGCTTTATACGGGCTTCAATCATTTAATTGAGTTTGAGACTAATGAAGGAAACCAATTGGTTACTTTTTTTGGAGGTCCGCAGACTGAAGCGTATTACGATAGTCCTGAATACTATGAAGAGTTTAATGTTGTGGATGTAATTAACCCAAGTCCCACGGGAGAATTGGAGCTAGAGTCAACTTCTAACCGAGGCGTTTTTAAACCTATAGGTCGATTTGAAGATGACAGCCGATTTAAACTTAGTGGAAGGTCATATTTTTATATTAAGCCTGTTTTTGATGTGAGTGATAAAGAGCTAACCTATGCTTTTAATTGGGATACAATTATTTACAAAAGGAAACTTCCATCCGGTGAACTTATCTCCTCATCTCCTATACCCTTCGATGAATTCTACCTCAACGGAGGTTGGACAATGGGAAAGGCAAGAGCAGAAATGAATTCTGGGAATGTTCCACCTAGAGATAGAAGCGGAGCAGTTGATGGAGTGTTTAATGTGAGTGACTTCGATGTTGTTTTCTATCGTTCAGGTCTCTCATTGGAGAGATTACAGGCTATTACAGTAACCGGAACAGAGAGATTCAAAGAAGAATTGCGTTTGAATTATCAGAAGTATTTAATTCTTAAGGATGGTAAACGACTGAACAAAGAATTAAAGATGAATGACGAGTTTAATGCTCCCATGGTGGCGGATAATCAGGGTTATTTATGGGCTGGTCAAAACACCAATATTCTAGACGAGGAGCCAGAACTTATCACTTTTTACAAACTTAAAATTGTTGCTGATGAAGAATAAAGACTCCTATTTCTCCAAGTGGAAAATACTCGTTTTAGCCGCAGCCTTTTCAGTTCTAATTGCTAGTTGTGGAGGAGGTTCATCCACTCAAGAAACAGAGTCAGCCTCTAATTACCGACTAGAGGTTTTTGATTCTCTACAGTTTGATTTTTTAACAAGAGGCCTAAGCGTTGCAGATGTTGATACGGAAACGGGAAATCAACTGATAATTCAGTCAAGTCCTTCAAAGGTTTTTATCTTCAATAACCAAGGTAAAATACTGGCCGAAAAAGAATTTCAACGAGGCGATCCTGAGGGGCCTGGTGCTTCATTAATGTCAGCGACTTTTTACGATGGCGGTGTAGCGTTGCTCGGTCAATTTAACGTCTCTCTATTTGACCAAAACCTAGTGTTTCAAAAAGTGATGAGGCCTCACTATGCTTCTCAAATGTTTTTTGGAGGATACAAGCATCTTTTTCAGTTTAGAACGGAGAACGGAGATCCTAGATTGGTAGTGTTTTTTGGAGAAGCCAATACAAATTCTTGGGAGGGACAAGAAAAGTATTACGATGAATTTTATTTAGTAGACGTTATAGATCCTTCCGAATACATAAGTCCTAGAGATACTGTTTTCAAACCCATTGGAGGTTTTACCCCAGATAGTAAATATAGAAACGGAAAGGCTCATTATTTTCCGCGGCCTATATTCGATGTAAAGGATAATATTCTTCATTATGTATTGAATAATGACACCACTTTTTTTAGAAGAAGTCTACCCAAAGGTGAAATTATCGAGAGTTATACAATTCCTTATGATGAATTTGTTGTCTCAGAAGGCTTATCTATGGGAGAAGAGGGTCAGGCTGAACAAATGAAGCCGAGGGACAGAGGAGGAAGAGTTGAAAAAGTATTCCGAGTTGGCAATTTCGATTTGATTCAATATCACTCTGGTTTAGAGCTAGATGAAATGATGAAATATATCAACGAACCAGATCCTGGTAAGGCGATAAATGAACTGGACTATTTAAAGTTCATCATCGTAAAAGATGGTATTAGGGTGAATAGAACTTTAGACATTGACCCAAGAGTTAGGACTCTATATTCTGCAGATGAACAAGGCATTCTTTATGGAAGTCAGAATATCTCTATGCTAGAAAATGAGCCGGATAAATACACGATCTACAAACTCAAAATTGTTCCTGATGATCAATAAACATCACTCCATTTTACTTTATTTCATCTTAGTTCTTATTGTATTTTACTCCTGTTCAGATTCTACAAATAGTAGTGATAATCTGGCTTCTGAAAATAACTATAAACTCGAAGTTTTCGACTCGCTTCAGTTTGATATACTTTCATCACGCCTTACCGTTGCTGATGTTAATCCTGAAACAGGAGAGATGCTTGTTGTACAACCGAATCCCCCTAAAATTTGGTTGTTCGATAAAGATTTGAAGCCATTGGCAGAGTTAGAGAGACCAAAGGATGATCCAGAAGGTCCTGGTGAATATGCTTTATCGGCCACATTTTTTGATGATGGAATCGCCACTTTAGGCTGGTTTAAAGTGACTCTTTATGACAGGAATTTCAACTTTGAGAAATCTATGGTTCCTAATTATCCTGCAGTAGGTTTGATCATGTCTGGTTATAAGAACATTTTTGATTTTACCACTAATGATGGCGTTCCGCAACTGGTGACCTATTACGGTCAGCCACAGACAAATAGAGCTCCTGTATACGAGGAGTATTATGATGATTTTAATATTGTGGACGTGGTAAACCCTGCAGAATCCAAGTACTCTCGTGATAGTGTATTTCGCCCGTTTGGTAAATTAACAAAAGACAGCAGGTATAAATCGGGTAAATCATTCTCCTTTTTAATGCCAAAATTCGATGTCAAGGGTGATAAATTCTTCTATGCCATGAATAGTGACACTACCCTCTATACAAGGAGCTTACCCGATGGTGAAATAACTGGTAGCTATACCATCCCATTTGATAAATATATTCTTTCAGAAGGAACAGATATGGGTTCTTTTGGCGCTGGAGGTTCTTCTCAGCCCCAAGACACCCCGGGGTTCATCGAGTCTGTTTTCCATCACAATGATATGGAATTGTTTGTCTATACTTCAGGATTGAAAATTTCGGAGAAGGCTACTTTCGATAGAAGCTCACCAGAATACCGCCAGTTAGTTGAAAGAGCAAACCCAAAAAAGTATCTGATTGTGAAAAATGGCAGAAGAGTAAATAATCAAATGCAATTAGATAAGCGGGTCTTTTCTTTAGAATATATGGATGACAATGGTGTCATCTATGCAATGCAAGATTCACGTGCGTTGGAACACGAGCCTGAGAAATACACCATTTACAAATTGAGGATTGTGGCGGATGAGTAAGCTCCATTTCTAACCAATCAACCCTTTCGGTTTTGTGTGGATGACATTTTAGAGTAAATTCCGAGCTTCTAACAAATCAGAAATGAAAAGACTCGCAATTGTCAATCTCCTGTTGTTCTTTACAGCAGCACTCTTTGGACAGAATATCCAAAGCCCAGATGAATTTTTAGGCTATAAACTCGGTAGCAGATTCACCCCAAACTATAAGGTGGTCGATTACTATCAGTATGTCGCTTCACAGCTTTCTAATGTAACGCATCATAAGTATGGTGAAACGAATGAGCTAAGACCTTTGATCACCAATATGGTTTCGTCTCAAGAAAACATAGATAATTGGGAGCAAATAAGAACCGATAACCTGAAGAGAACAAAACTCATGGAAGGAACACCTTCTGGCAAAATTGGTATTGTATGGCTGAGCTATAACGTGCATGGCAACGAAGCTAACTCTACTGAAACAGCCATGAAAACGCTTTATGAGTTGGCAAGACCAGATAATGCAAAAGCTAAGGAATGGTTGAAAAATACTGTGGTAATCCTCGATCCGTGTATCAACCCTGATGGTAGAGATAGATATTCTAACTGGATCAACCAGGTGGCTGGAACTACGCCTAATCCACACCCTGAAGCTGCAGAGCACAATGAGCCTTGGCCAGGCGGTAGAGCCAATCACTACCTTTTCGACTTGAACAGGGATTGGGCTTGGCAAAAGCAAATAGAGTCGCAGCAGAGAATGGAATACTACCAAACCATTATGCCGCATATTCATGTTGATTTTCACGAGCAAGGCAGCAATAGTCCTTACTACTTTGCTCCAGCTGCAGAGCCAATTCATGAGCAGGTTACTCCTTGGCAAAGAGAGTTTCAGGAAATTATTGGTAGAAACCATGCTAAGTACTTCGATGAGAATGGCTGGTTATTCTTCACCAAAGAGAGCTTTGATATTCTATACCCAAGTTATGGTGACTCATACCCAATGTACAACGGTGCCATTGGTATGACTTACGAACAAGGTAGTAGCGATTTGGCCATTCTAACCGATGAAGGAGATACCTTAAAGCTTGAAGATGCCATTGCACATCACTTTACCACGGGTATGTCTACGATTGAGATGGCTTCTCAGTACAATCAAAAAATGGTCGATGAGTTTTCTGCCTACTTCGAGAAGGCCGTTTCAAACCCTAAGGCGAAATACAAGACTTACATTGTGAAGGGTTCAAATCACCCAGATAAACTCAAAAAGCTTCAAGAATTTCTAGACAAGAACTTGATCAGCTATGGGGTTTCAAGCACTAAGAAGCCTATTTCTGGCTTTGCTTACAGAAGTGGGCAAACGCAGAATGTGTCTGTTGACGGTCAAGACATTGTAGTTTCGGCTTACCAGCCAAAGGCTGTTTTGGTGCAGGCTCTTTTTGAACCTGAGACCTTTGCCAGCATCAATGACACTTATGACATTACAGCTTGGTCCATTCCCTATATGATGGATTTAGAGGCCTATGCCACCACAGAAAGACTCAGTGTAAATGATGGAAAGCCTTCTTATGCTTCTCCTGAAGTAAAAGTGGGCACAAAACCAGCAGCCTATTTGGCTAAGTGGGAAACCATGGAGGACGCTAAGTTTTTGGCTGAAATTTTTAAGGCAGGCATTAAGCTGAGATATGCTGTGAATCCGTTTAGCGTTAATGGTAAAGAATACCCTTCAGGCACGCTCATTATTACCAGAAAGGGTAATATGCAAATGGGTAACCAGTTTGATGAAACGGTGAAGAAAGCTGCAGCGAAGCACGGTCGTTCATTATATTCCACGCCAACCTCTTTTGTAGATACTGGAAAAGACTTTGGGTCTAACAATGTACCTTTCTTAAAAGCGCCAAGAATTTTAGCCTTTAGAGGCGATGGTGTTTCTTCCCTTGGCTTTGGTGAGTTCTGGTATTTCATGGAACAAGAGTTGAATTACCCAATTACTATGGTTAATACTGAAGATTTTGGAAGAGTTAATCTCGATGATTATGATGTGGTGGTGATGCCTTCTGGCTCATACGGCTCCATGCTGCCAGAGAAAAGAATGGAAGAGTTCACCTCATGGATAAGAAGTGGAGGAACTGTGGTGGCTATTGAAAGAGCCATGAATACCTTTATGGGTAAAGGTGGCTTTAACCTGAAAAGATATGCTACGGATGACGAACAAAAAGCTGCTTCTAAGCAGTCAGATGAAGAGAAAGAAGCCATTGCCCTTACCTCTTATGCCGACAGGGGCTCAAGATTTGAAAGCTCAAGATTGCCTGGAGCTATTTTCAAATTGAAAGTAGACAACACGCACCCTTTAGGATTTGGATATCCGAATCACTATTTCACCATTAAGAATAATAGCTCTAGGTATGCCTACCTACCTAATGGATGGAATATTGGAATAATAGAGTCTGAGAGCTCATACATTACGGGAGTTGCTGGTGAAGATGCTAAGAAAGCCTTGGCCAAATCTATGGTTTTTGGTGTTGACAACGTAGGCAGAGGGGCTGTAGTTTATATGGCTGATAATCCACTATTCAGAGCATTCTGGGAGAATGGAAAACTGTTTGTAGTGAACGCTATGTTCTTTGTTGGGCAGTAAAAATAATTGAAAATAAACACTTAAAATGAATCCATTTTACTCTCGATATCGAAATAAGACAAAAAGAGAGCTTGAGTCAATTCTAGAAAATGAAGGACATTACACTAAAGAAGCACTTGAAGCGGCAAGTCATCTGCTGAAATTAGAAGATTATAAAAACCATATAGAGGTATTAGAGGACAAAAATCCCTCTATAAGGAAGAAAAAGTCTGTTAGCGCATATCATGAGATTAGAGAGTATTTAAAAGGCTTTAGAAAAGGTCAGTTATTTACTCTCATTTCTCTCACACTCTTATATTGGAGTATTTTCGAGGTTTTTTATCTCTATTCCAATGAAAGGGCTTTTGGTGCTATCCTTTACCCTATCTTAATAATCCTTCTTCCTTCTGTTTTCATTATTAACCACGTTTTTTTTAGAGTGGAAGTAACTAAAAATACCTTTTGGGGAAGAGTAGTGAGCACTCTATTCCTCCTGACGCTAATGATTTTGTTCAGAATGGCATATCAGGCTTTTATTGATGGAGATATCAAATATGAGTTCAATTTTTTCGGGTTTATTGGAATTGTAATTGTTGTTGTACTTTCATCTATAGTTTTCGAACTCATCGTTTCATTGATTAATGGTTTCTTAAAAATCATCGGGTGGCCACAACTTTAAAGGTTAAATATTTTCTAACAGGACTTTCATTGGTACTTCTCTTAATTGTAACGCTTTACAAGTACAATTTCTTTAGTAAAGATCAAATGGTGCATTATAGAGCGCTAACTTGGGATGACTTTAATGGTGTTCGAAAGCCGTTTACAGGTTGGGCAGCAGCTATTGATAGCGATGTTTTTGTAGATTTTGACTCTATCTCTAATAGGTTTAGGGCTTATGCTGCAATGAATGCAGCTACCTCTTGGAAAAAATCAGGTGATCTTTCTGATTACCTTCTCAATCATGAGCAGTATCACTTTAACTTAACTCAATATTATGCTTTAAAATTAGATCAACAATTGAAAGATATTGAGGATATAAAACAAGTGACAAGAATGCTAAATTCGATACAAGTCGACTTAAGAAAAGCTCAGAGAATATATGACCTAGAATCGGATCATAATTTGAATTTCGATATGCAGGATTATTGGGAGTTCAAAATTGATTCTCTTAACAAATCAGCAAAAGATTCCATAAGGATATTAAAAAGAGATTTATATACCGGAATTCAATTCTATAATTTAGGTGGATTTGAGAAATCCAAAAGATTCACCAAGAATGGAGCATTTGAAACAAAATACTCCATCAAAAAATATGGGTTAAATATATCCATTAATAGTGTTAAAAATGAAGAAATGGTTGATCCTTCATCTTATGAAAGCGTTTTAAAGGAATTTTATTCAAAAGATTCCTTGCTAATTCATGAATTAGAGCGGACTGCTTTAGAAAGTCAATATGCTTACTATGCTCATTTATACGACACAACGGATAATATTTTGATTCTTGATTACTGGTTAACTAATGAAACAAGTATGCATGTTTTAAGAGCTCAGACTGATGATGCAGATATAGACATAAGAGGGTATAAACAAATTTTTCAGTCACTAACAAAATCAATGAATATTCACGATTTTTATTCAGAGTGGATAACTATTGCAGCTAATCAAGAACAAGAAGTAAGTCCTGTAGAAAAGTATGATCCAGATAAAGATGAAGGTTGCATGGTCATTGATAAGGAGGATACTCCGGGATTCATTCCTGACATAATTAATAATAATAACATTAATGTGTTAGTTCCATACACACCTGTGATACATGCTGATAGTTTGATATCTGATGTAATTGCGTTTTATGATGATCAGCAAGTGGTTTACGATATGTCAGACTCCATTGTTATTGAACTTCCAGCGGATCACTTTAAACCCGGCTTTGAATTATTAATCGGCTATACATTGAAATCTGATACTCTGAATAAATGCAAGACCTATTATAATCGAAGTCTCGTTTTTAATTGACTAATGTATTTTTTTGAGCCTCCAAATCTTCAAGCGCCATCTTCAATCTCGATTTAAATAGCGTCAACTCCTTTTCAATTGATACGCCTTGATTCACCTTATCATAAAGCTGATTGCGTTCATCGAGCAAACTTGGAATGCCTAAGTAGCTAATGCTTGGCTTCATTTTATGCAGTGATTTTCTAGCTGATTCAAGGTCATTATTGGTAATAGCAACAGCTAGTTTTTCCATATCTAGCGGTAAATGTTCTAGTAGGGTATCGATCAATTCAATCACAAAAGGAATATTGTTTTGCGCTGTGTTTTGCAGGTAACTCAAGTCGACCGGTGGCAGCGTTTTGATGGTGTCTAAATTGAGTAGTTCACGTATTTTCTCAGCGAGCAGCTTTGGACTCACAGGCTTTACTAAATAACTCCAGTTATCGATAGCGTCTAATTCTGGGTGTAGCGATTGATTATCCCCCGAAAGGAAGATAACAGGGATTTGTCTGTTCGCATGATCACTTTGTCTGAATTCAATGACTAACTCAGAAGCAACGGCTTCTCCCAAATGTAAATCAGTAATTAATATATCGTGATTTTTCTCCCATAATTCCTCACGGAGTTGAACGATGTCAGATACAAAATGAGAATTTAAATTCCATTGGGCGGAACGTTCTTTCATGATCAGGGTGCTCATGGCATCGTCTTCAGCAAATAAGAAAGACAAATGGCTGGCATCTACATTGAACTCCGGTTCTAGTCGGTCATCTAATGAATAGTCGATGGTTTCCCCTAGAGAACAGCTTAGTTCGAACGACATCTGTGTTCCTTTACCCATTTCACTTTCGATGGATAATGCCCCGCCCATTATTTGAATAAGCTTTTGGGCAATACCCATGCCTAGGCCAGTGCCTCCATATTCATGAGCTTTTTGCCCGGCAACTTGTGCATAAGGCTCTAAAATTTTGCGGATGCTTTCTTCAGACATACCAATGCCAGAATCTTCTACTTCAAACTTTAGCAGATGGTGCACAGCTTCAACCTTGCTTTGAGATACTCTTAAGGTAACCTCTCCTTTGTGCGTAAACTTAATGGCATTGCCAATGATGTTGTAAAGCACTTGTGAAAGCCTAATCGGGTCAGTTTTAATGATGGAAGGAATGGCTTCATCTATTGTTGAATGGAGCAGAATACCTTTCTCTTGAACCACCATAGCAAAGCCTTTGAGAATGGTATTGATGATGTCTCGGAGGTTAAAGGATAATTCTTCCAACTGGAGCTTTCCTTCCTCAATTTTAGAAAGGTCTAAAACATCGTTGATGATGTGATTTAGGTGTTCTGAAGTTGCTTTTAATGCGCGGAGGTACTCATGGATGGCGCTTGGTTCGCTCCATTCAATGAGTTTAACCAAACCAGTAATGCTATTGAGTGGAGTACGCATTTCGTGACTTACTTCGGCAAAAAAGAGACTTTTGAACTTTTGTATTCTCAACAGCTCATCGTTTCTGAAGCTGAGTAGTTTCTTTTCAGACTCTAGATAGCTCTGTCTGATTTCTAATAGCTCTTCGTGTATTGACGCGTTGTTTCTGGATTGCTGAACGGAAAGTATTTGTTCTTTCTCGTCAGTTTTATCTATGATGAACCAAAGGAAAGTCTGCTCGTCTAGTTTTTCGAACTTCAGCCCAAACAAACCATTGACTTGCTCTTGCCACTCTACCATCTCGAAGGTGAGCGGATCGTTAATTATTAAGGTCTCTATTACCTCTTGAATGCTAAGGAGGAAGGTGAATTGCTCAAAAATGGACGTTTTCTTATCCGTTGTGAGTAGCGTGTCGCAGCTTTCAATGATGTAGCCTTCCGGATTAAATAAAGTGACCTGGCTTTTTGCGCTCAGTTGATTTAGCTTTATTTCATCCAGTCTTTGGCTCATGCAATCATCAATTGAGTAAGTTTTTCAAATGCCTCATCTACATGGTCTCCAGTTTTAGCACTGGTTGGTAAGGCAAGGTAAGGCTTCACCTTTTCCAAAACTGTTCTAAGCACTTCTTCCCGAACTAAATCGCGTTTATTGGCTAAGATCTGAACAGGGATGCCAGGAATGAGCTCTTGTAAATGAATAATTTCTTGCTCAATATTTTCATAGGTAGCCGGTCTACTAAGGTCGAAAACATAGAGGGCACCATGAGCCCCTAACTGATAGCTCTTTGGCACCTTTTTTTGTGAGTCTTCACCGGCAATGTCCCAAATCAATAAATTGACCGATACGCCATTAACCGTAACGCTCTTCTTATCGATTTTGACCCCAATGGTAGTGATATATTCTTCTGAAAACTGGCTATGGACAAACCGTTTGACTAATGAGCTTTTGCCAACGCCAAAGTGGCCGATGAGAATTACTTTTTTATTCATCTAGGTCTTCGAAATCATGGAAGTATTCTTCCAGTTCTTCTTCAATTAATGCTTGCTCAATCTCTTCTTTCCCTGCTTTTCTAGCTTTTTCTAGCACTTTTTGTGAGAAGCCCAAAAGCTCATCGTCTACTTTGTCTTTAAACGAAGCGTTAATTACCCCGTTGCAAACCACTGCCACAAAGAAAGATTGGAAGCTTTTGATAATAATTTTGTGGTTCTGATAGTCAATGCTTTCTAGTTCCTGTTCATCAGTCTGAAAGGCATCTTCCACAAATGATTTAATGGCAGTGAGCATTCCAGCAACCATATCTCGGTCTAAGGCTTCTTTCTTAGAGTAACTGCCTAAGAGCAGGCCAGAATTTTTCTCAATTACATGTATTTCATCAATCTTGGGCTCAATAGTTTTCGAAAGGATCATGTCTTTTTGAGGCGTTCCGGAAATCCAGGCTTTGATTCGAACTTTCCATCCCTCCCAAGAAAAGGCCATTTCCATTTGAGCATCTACCTTTTCTGAGAGTTTCTCAATTTCAGTGGTAATGTATTTTTTAATCATGCGCCCAATGATCGGGTAAAGAGCCTCTACCACCTCATCTTGAGATTCTTCGATTTGTTGCTTAATGGACTTGGTAATCTCAGGGCCATAAACTACCGGAAAACTTTGATGAAAGCGTTCAGCCTCATCTTTAAGAATAGGGGCCATTCGCTCTTCGAGCTTGTCTCTGTTGTTGAGCTGGCTGTCTAATTCCTCTAATTTTTGGGCAAGCTCGTTCCGTTCTTCCCAATCTTGTTCGAGAAGAATTTTTCTAAGTTGGTCGAAGCCTAAGCCTTGCCCCATGTTTTAGCTTATTCTGAAATTTGTTTACCCATTTCCTGAAGGAGAGCCCCAAGGAGTTTTCTGTTGAGTTTTCTATCGTCTAAGTCTGCTACAGCCTCGTCCATATCAGACCTCAGTTGAGTCACTTTCTTGTTCATGTCGCTCCTCAGGTCCTGAATTTCATTAGTCAGGGAGTCTTTGGTCATATTAATGAGTTTGTTCAAGGCATCTCTGGTCTCGTTCAACTCAGTTTCTACTTCCGTACGACTTTTCTTAATCAATGCTTTTATCTCGTTGAATTCAGAGTCGTATTGTTGCATGTTTTCACCAAATATTAACTGCCTTACTGCATCAATTTTTGGATCTCCCAAAAGGCCCATTCCCTCTGCCTTTTTTGGTGCTTCTTCTTTCTTAGCCATAGTATTTATTTCAAAAGTGCTTTTAGTGTTTTTTCATCTACTTCTCCAGATGGGTAGAGATTATTATTGCTTTGGAATTCGCGGAGACGCTGCCTGGTAAGGATATTAAAAATTCCATCTTCCGGAATGCTATCTGCCTTGGTATTAATTAGTTTTTGAAGGTCCCAAACATCGGCCCCTGTGTCGCCTATTTTCAGACCTAGAAGGTTGCTATTTTGCTCAAAGTCAATATCCTCGGGCGTATAGCCCATTTCCATGATTACCTTCACTTGTTCTTTGGAATAACCTTGATTTCTATAGGCTTTAGACTGAGTTAGTTTGTTTTCTAACAACTTAACCGTGGTGATCAAGGTATTATAGTAGTCTGTGGCTTGAGTAGATTCGAAGTTTTCTTTATCCATAAAGCGAACGTCTATGCCATCATTATTCCAGAGTGAACGGGCATAGCTGCCAACGTCTAGGGCTAGTTTATAATATTGTTGCACAACTATTGGGTCATAGAAGTCGGTGTCTATTTCTGAGGAGATGACATAATCATAGGCTGCAGGAGGATTGAACCTTCGATCTTTGAGGTATTGTACAGTAATGTAGGAGCCAATTCCTATGAGTAAGACTATTACAATGAGCCGTTTCATATTTGAGTCTATTAATCAAGCGAATATAAAAATAAAGGAATTTCGCTAGTATACTGATTTAGCCATAGAGTATTGCTGTTTGAACGTAAAAAAACCCCGATCTCATTTATAAAATCGGGGTTTTGACTGTATTGATAGTGTTTAGAATGAATATTTAAAGCCTAAGCCGAATGATCTTCCTGGGCTAAATACTGTGAAAGGCTGATCGTCAGCTTCATAACCTCTGTATACTTCTTCTCTTTTGTCATTCAAGATGTTAGTAACACTGAAATTGAATGACATGTTTCTCTCTTTTCCGAAAGATTTGT
This sequence comes from uncultured Roseivirgaceae bacterium, assembly GCA_964350505.1. Taxonomy (GTDB): domain Bacteria; phylum Bacteroidota; class Bacteroidia; order Cytophagales; family Cyclobacteriaceae; genus Roseivirga. The sequence continues at coordinate 41,851 of CAYGKL010000005.1, forward strand.
TCAGGTTGAAGTTTAAACTACTGAATGGTTCTGCGTATACATCTGGGAACAAACCGCCACCTACAATGAAAAGCGTTGAGCCTTTTACGTTATAGAAAAGACCAGCATCTAGTCCATTTTCAAAATTCTCATAACCTAAGCTAGCATTCACAATATAAGGAGCCTGACCAGCCATGTTTCTAGTGTTTTCAACATTTTCGCCATTCTTTTCATACAAAAGTCTAGAGTTGAACTCAATATCTGTCATCGTGATTTTAGAATTCACCAAAGTTACATTGGTACCAATGTAGAAATTGCTGGTTTTTGGAGACAAGAATGAAAGGTCTTTTTTGAATTCAATTTCAGTACCTAACACCTCACCATTACCAACGTTTCTAGGCTGATATTCTGTACTTGCCTGTTGCTGCGGAATTCTTACCAATTCAATTGGGTCATCGAATGTTTTGTAGAAAGCACTCACTGATAAAATCTCATTGCCAGGGAAGAATATTTCCCAGCGTAAATCGAAGTTATTGATTCTTGTTACTCCCAATTGACCGTCCCAGTCATTGTATTGGAATAAACCACCATTGAATATTCTGTTGGTTAAAGGGTCAATAATCTGAGCAAATGATAATTCTTTAAATGAAGGTCTTGCAATTGTTTTAGAGAAGGAGGCTCTAAGATTTTGTTCTTCATTAACGGCATATACGAGGTTAACGCTCGGGAATAAATCGAAGTCGTCTAAAACTATGTCGTTGTCTAGGTTATTTCCTATGCCCAAGCTAGCAAACTGAACATCTCTACCGGTATGTCTTTGAGTGAATTGCTCTCCTCTTAAGCCTAGCACAGCTTTGAGCTTTTCTGTCGGATTTAATTCTGCAGAAATGTATACCCCAAGGTTTTTGCTATTCGAGTTATACTGATTTGGGTTTGGTGTATTGTTACCAGAGGCATAGTATAATGTGCCGTTAGGAAAAAGGGTTTCGTCAACTAAAACTCTATTTGGGTCGATACCAAAGTCTGGTTGAGCACCAAAGAACTGAAGGTCATAACTCAAGATTTCATAATCTCTTTCTTTATAGATGTAGCTACCACCAAATTTGAATTTAGCGTCTCTTCCGAAAGCCTGATCGTTTTTAGTAATGTCTATCTTTCCAACAATATTCACTTCTTGAAGACTTCTCCAGATTCTGCTCGGGTTACCACCAGCACCAGCAGAGAAAGTAGTATCGGTATTGCTATAAGTGAAAGCTGTTTTTCTAACATCTGGATCTTCAATGTTAGAGAATGTTGGAGATACTCTCCAGTCTATGTCCCATTTTCCATTATCTAGGTGATGTTCACCATTCAAAAGTAGGTTGGTAAGTCCTCTTTGGTTGTATTCTAGGTTATTTGAAAATGCCAGATAACCTGATTGTCCAACAGCTTCTCCATCGTTATCTATAAAAAACTGACCTGCCGTGTTAATGCCATTTTGTAGATGCATTACATTGAATCTGAATTTAGATAGGTCTGTTTTGTAAGCGAGTCCACCAAGTAGACCAACTAATACATTGTTTTCAGCTCTTATACCATTTTGAACAGTAGCATATCTCAAGTCTGAAATGTTAGGGTCAATGTTTCTTTGGTATTCACCGTAAGTCACATCATCGAAGAACATGGTATTGCTTTTATAGCTAGCTGAGAAGATGTAGCCTAATTTATGTCCCTTCCAAATGTTGAATTGATTTGCAGAAGTGAAAGAGAAGCTATAGTCCATGAAGCTTGTTTGGGGAGTTGCCCCCAAAGTAGGATTAAATTTGTTCAAGAAGCTGTTCACTTCTGGGCCACTATTTCCTGAAATAGGGCTAGGGATTTGCTCTCTTCTAGCGTCAGCCGGTAATTCTCTTGATCCATCATCGAACCCAAGAAAATCGGTTGCTCCAGTGTTTCCTTGAATGTAGTTATTGTTGAAGTGCATAGAAGGGTTGTAGGAAACGCTTAGTGAGATGTCTAAGATTTTATCGTCTGGTAAATCTTTAGTCTCAATATTTACCACACCACCAGTAAAGTCTGCAGATAACTCAGCAACGGCCGTTTTATACACCATCATGTTATCAATCAAGCTGGTGGGGAAAATATCCATTTGTAAACTGTTTCTGTCTGGGTCAAGACCAGGGATATCTACATTGTTCAAGGTAGTCTTAGTATATCTGTCACCAAGACCTCTTACGTAAACATATTTTCCTCCTTCAACAGAAACACCTGTTATTCTTTTTACAGCTGCAGAAGCATCAGAGTCACCAATTTTATCAAAGCTGGCAGCAGAAATACCATCCAGTAGACTAATTGCCTTCTTTTTGGTAATAGAAACTATCGCTTCGGAATTTCTTATGGCTTCGGCTGTTACAACAACTTCACCAAGCTCTGATACAGCCTCTTTCATTTGAATGTTATTCAAGATTACAGGCTTATCGGCCACAACTACAACATCACTGATTACAATAGTTTCGAACGAAATGAATGAAAACTGAATGTCATAAGTGCCTACTGGCAATTTGATTTCAAATTTTCCATCAAAGTCTGTAATGTCACCATAGTTTGTGCCCTTCGCCAAAACGGTTACACCAATAAGTGTCTCTCCAATTCCTTCATCATAAACTGTTCCTCTTATCAACCCATCTTGGGCAAATACAGACCCTGATGCCAGGAGAAAAATTAAGCAGTTTAAAAAAAACTTGTTCATATAGTTAATCAATTAATATTTGCTCTTTTAAAGCGGTAATCTCTGATTGGTGTATTGGCTTGGCTTCAATAAAAAAAGCTTGACCACTCAGTAAGTGATCAAGCTCTATTGAAATAGTATACTTTAGTTACCAGGCCATTCAGATGCTGTAGAAGCCCAAGTCCATGCAAATACTGATAAATCAGCACCTACACCAGAACTAGGAGTTGCAGCAGCAGTTACACCACCAGGGATAGTTCCGCTAACATAATCTTGTAAATTCTCTCCAGCAGGTACGTTTAACTCAATTCCTGTAAAAGTTACAGCGAAGGTTACATTCGCATCTGAAGAAGCAGTTCTATTAATATCTTGACCCGCTTTTAAGCCTGTGATAAAGATATTCCGTAAGTTAACATTGGTATTATTATCAAGGTTGATCAAATCTTCAGCACCACGATTACCAGCACTTGCTACAACAGTTCCATTGCTTATTGTATGGTTACCATTTATGTAAGAACCTTCAGGGCCGTCTAATTCGAAACAATGTGCGCCAGAAGTATTTGGAGCAATAACAACGAAGTTATTTATTGTACCATTCCATGCTTGGTCAGTATCAATCGCGTCATCATTAATGTTCCAAACGACAGCGTTAGATACACTTACAGTTCCACCAAAGAATTCGATGCCGTCATCTTGGTTAGCAACAACTTCTACATGACTGATAGTAGTTCCTGAACCAACACCACCTAAAGTCAAACCATTGATTTCGTTACCGTTTCCGATGTTTGAACCACCGTGACGAATTGAGATGTAAGTGATAGTACCAGAATTATCATTGTCCTCGTTACCACCATAAAGACCATTGGAGTCAGATGTTGGAATTCCATCAATTTGAAGCTCGGTGATATCACCACTAGTATTAGAGGCAGAGATTCTAGCTTTTCCTAGAATGATTAAACCACCCCAAAGGCCACTTACATCAGGCGCAAGGTTCGGGCTAGCGAAATTACCAGCGGCTACGTTTTCCGGAGTTATATTATCCGCAATAGAGGTGAAGATGATTGGAAGAGTTGCAGTTCCTGCAGCATTCAAAGTACCACCTCTTGCAACTAAAAGAGCAGTGGCATTAGCACCAGCACCAGCTTGTCCTTTTACAACAACCCCTGCTTCAATGTTCAAAATAGCACCGTCTAAAACAGTGATTCTACCAGCAAGGATGTAAGTTTTGCCTGTTTCCCAAGTTACTGTGCCTGAGATATTGTCAGAAACAGTGATTGTAGTTGGTTCAGGTTCTACAGCTACGGCAGCTGAATTACTACCAGTTTTTCCGTTGGCATCTGTTACGGTTAGCGTTAAAGAACTAGGGCCAGTAGTTGTAGCTGTGATTGAAACTACGAAATCACCACTAGTTGCACCAACAGTAGGGGCAGAAGTTACTTCAGCATCCCCGCCTGGAAATGTAACTGAATTGCTAGCATAACCACCAGGCATAGTAGCAGAGAAAGTAATATCAATACTGCTGCCTTCTTCAAGAGTTTCAGCATTTGGCTGTGTGATAGAAGGTGCAGCAATTTCTGGCTCATCGTCTCCACAAGAAGAGACAACCAGAATAAGCGCAAAGGCTAATAAAAGGTTGATAAGTTTAACAGAGTTTTTCATGTCTTTGATTAGGTTTTAATTTGACACAAAAGAACTCTATTGCTTTTACAAAGCGTTTACGCCTTTGTTAAGAATAGTTGTCATTCCGTTTATGATTAGGTTAACAGTATTAACGGAATGTTATCTGGATAATCAATGATTGATAGGAATCTTCTTTAGGAGCTTCTCAATGATCTGTTCGGTGGTAATACCATCAGCTTCCGCCTCATAATTGAGGATAATTCTGTGGTTGAGCACATCGGTAGCTATTTCCTTAATATCCTCGGGAAGCACATAGTCTCTCTGGTTGAAGAAGGCAATTGCTTTGGCTGCCAAGTTCAAATTGATACTGGCCCTTGGTGAAGCTCCGAACTGCATATAATAGGCCTCATCGTTTAGGCCGTAGTCTTTTGGTTTACGAGTGGCAAATACCAACTCTATGATGTAGCGCTCTAAAGATTCAGAAATAGATACTTGGTTCACTTCCTCTCTTATGGAGAAAATGTCTTCCTTAGACAATAGGGTATCAAGGGTAGGACGGAAATTCATGTTAGCCATTCTTCTCATTACCTCTAACTCCTCCTCTTTAGAAGGATAGTCCACCTTAACTTTCAGCATGAAACGGTCAATCTGTGCCTCAGGTAGGCTATAGGTTCCTTCTTGATCTACTGGGTTTTGGGTGGCCAGTACAAGGAATGGTCTATCTAGTTTGTAACTAGTTTCACCAATGGTTACTGTTTTCTCTTGCATAGCCTCCAAAAGAGCAGACTGTACTTTGGCTGGGGCACGATTCACCTCATCAGCTAGAATCACATTGGAGAAAATAGGGCCTTTCTTTACCTCAAACTCTGCTTTCTTTTGATTGTAAATCATCGTACCAATTAAATCGGCAGGCAAAAGGTCTGGAGTAAACTGAATTCTCTGGAAGTCTAGATGAAGCACATTAGCCAGTGTGTTTACGGTAAGGGTTTTTGCAATCCCAGGCACACCTTCGAGCAAAATATGTCCGTTAGTGAATAGCCCAACCAATAAACGGTTGACCATGTACTCCTGACCCACTACAATTTTGCCTACTTCTGCCGCAACGCGGCTAATTTTTTCTTGATGCTCTTTTTTGAGTTCTGCTGAAACTGAAACAACCTCTTCCATATTCGAATGTCTTAATTGCGCTAAAATAAATAAATACATCAAACCACATACACTATACTTACATGAGTGTGAAATGTTGATGGTTATAAGGTAGACGAATCGCAAATATGCTACAAAGCAGCCGCTACTTCTGTTGATTTTGAAGCATTTAACAAGAATTAACAACGAAAAAAGTTTGAGATTTTTTTTCGATCAATGATTGAAATCTTGCTGTTGACTCTATAATAAATACCAGATACTTCAACACCTGCCTTTTGCGGTTCACATTTTGATTTTTGTTGGCTGAATATGAGAAGCTGCAAGATGGGTTTTTAGCCGTTTTAGTCTTTTGTTTAAAATTGTATAATTCTAATAAAGCTAGAACGAATGCTCCCATTGCTATTGACAATAGAATAAAGGATATTCACTTATTATGGATTAATATCCACAATAATGAATAACTACTAATTTGTCGATGACAGCACCTAAACAGTTTTATAGTAGGACTATTTTGTTATTCGTCATCTTATTGACGTTTAGCGGTTCTAGGTTGTACGCTCAATGTACAAACCAATGTCCTGTTATAGCGGGGGTGAATATCAATAGTTGTTTGGGTGTAATCACCATCAGTGTTACAGGCGATGGTCCTTTTACTTATGACTGGCGAGATAGTGGAGGAAATCAGGTTTCCACTTCTTTCATTGCAAGTGGTCTTGTCGCAGATAATTACAGTGTTACCATTACAGACATCGATGGTGATACCGAAAACGCTACTTATACGGTAACTAACCCTCCCAATTTGGTAGGAACTGTTGTGGTGAACGATGTAACTTGTAGGGGAGATTCTGATGCCCAAGTAGTGGTTACCATGTCGAATGGTAGTCCAGATTATACTTGGGAGTTATTTAATGGTGGTGGTGGTTCAATCGGGACAGGCTCTGCGCCTGCCTTTTCCAATGTTATTACTTTGGGAGGTTTGGGTATTGGTAACTATACGCTTACCGTAACCGATGATAATGGCTGTACAGGTGATATTAACTTCACTATTACTCAACCAGTCGATTTTTTGAGCTACACTCTTGGTGCATCAACTGATGCTACTTGTTTCAATTCAACCGATGGCTCACTGACTGTTACCGGCACTGGGGGTTGGGGAGATTATACTTACCAATGGGTCAGAGTATCTGATGGAGCCGTGGTTGGAAATACTGCAACAGTTAATGGTTTAGCTCCTGGCGATTATCAGCTGGTTATTGTTGATAGAAATGGAACTGGTTGTACCATTTCAACTCCAAATTTGACTATCGGCTCTCCCCCAGAGATTGTCCCAAGCGCTACTATTACCGATGCGCTATGTAATGGCGATGCCAACGGTTCAATTAACCTCAGTGTGGCAGGTGGAGTTGGTCCTTACACCTATAGTTGGTCTAATGGGGCTACAACACAAGATATTTCAGGATTGATTGCTGGAAATTACACGGTTACCATCACAGATAATGCTGGTTGCACCGATGTAAGTTCTTATACAGTTGGTGAGCCCGCTGTTTTGGCCATCAATCCTAATGTTACCAATGTGGCTTGCTTCGGTGATGCCACTGGTGTGATTGAGAGTAACGTCAGCGGAGGGACAGCTCCTTATACTTATAGCTGGTCTACGGGAGCTACTTCCGCTGATATATCTTCTTTAACTGCTGGTAGCTATAACCTGACGGTTACAGATGCCAATGGTTGTTCGGTTACTCAAAATAACATCACTATTGCTGAGCCTTTAGCTGCTCTTTCAAAACAAAGCGAGTTAAGAACAAACCCTTCTTGCTTTGGAGGGAATGATGGTTCGGTAACCATTACTATGCAAGGAGGCACCGGGCCTTACTCTTATTCTTGGTCGAATGGGGATAATACAGCCACAGCCACAAGCCTTACGGCTGGAAACCATACTGTTACGGTTACGGATAGTAATGGCTGTATTTATGTTGAGATGTTTACCTTAAATGATCCGATAAGAATAGCCGTTGCGCCTACGCTGACTTTACCTTCATGTAATGGTGCTGCGGATGGTTCAATTACAGTTGTTCCTTCTAATGGCTCTGCCCCTTATGTCTACAATTGGAATACTGGAGATACAGGTGCAACCATTAATGGCTTAGTGGCTGGAACTTATACAGTGACCGTAACCGACAATAATGGAGCAGGTTGTTCGGTTGTCGAAACCATTATTTTAGGAGAACCCGCTGTGCTTAATGATAATGCGACTGTTAATGATGTTTCGTGCAATGGAGCAGGCGATGGAAGTATTTTTCTTGCAGTAACTGGAGGAACAGGCCCTTACACTTACTTATGGAATACAGGTGCCACTACCAATAATATAACTGGACTTAATGCAGGTGCTTTTTCTGTGACAATCACCGATAACAATGGTTGTTCCATCAATGAAAACTTCAACATTGTCGATCCAGCAGTTATCGGACTTTCGCATACCAAAGTAGATATTCTTTGTAGGGGAGCTTCTACAGGCGCTATCGATATTACACCTTCTGGGGGAACCACACCCTATACTTATCTATGGTCGAATGGAAGTACTTCCGAAGATCTGACCAATGTGCCCGCAGGTTCATATACTGTTATCGTAAGGGACGCGTCTAATTGTTCTGTCAACCTCACCGTAAGTGTAAATGAGCCAGCTACGGTTATGACTTTGTCAGGAACAGAAACCAACGGAACTTGTGCAGGGTCTAATAATGGATCAATTGATTTAACAGTCGTTGGTGGCTCAGCTCCTTATACCTACAGTTGGAATACCGGTGCTACCACAGAAGATGTGAACAGCTTGGCGCCCGGGAATTATTCGGTTTCTGTTACCGATGCCGTAGGTTGTATCAAGTCTATTGGGTTTACAATTTCAGAACCGTCTCCTATTTCTGTGGCAGAAACCTTATCGAATGTGAGTTGCAATGGAGCAGGTGATGGCACCATCAATCTTACAGTCGGTGGAGGTACAGCCCCATACACTTATGCTTGGGCAGATGATGGAAGCATTACTTCAAAAGATAGGGCGGGCTTAGGACCCGGCAACTATACAATTACGGTGACTGATGCCAGTGGTTGTACCTATGTTGAGGCATTCAATATTACAGAACCAGCTATTCTATCTTCTACAGCAACAAAGCTGAATGTTAGTTGTTTTGGTGAAAGTACGGGGTCAATCAATCTTTCGATAAACGGAGGAACGACCCCGTATAACTTCCTTTGGTCCAATGGTGCTCTCACCGAAGACCTGACGAATATTGCCGCAGGAAATTACTCTGTAATCATTACCGATGCCAATGGCTGTACTGATAACAAAACATTCACTATTTCCGAACCACCAAGTGCTTTGGCAGTGGCTAGCTCTGTGAGTCAAATCACATGTAATGGTGCTGCAGATGGAATCATCAATTTAACGCCCTCGGGAGGTGCAGCACCTTATACTTTCAATTGGTCGAATGGCGGCACTTCTGAAGACTTGAGTAATCTTTCAGCGGGAAATTATACGGTGACAGTCACCGATAACAATGGATGTACCTATTCCGAAGGATTCACAATTACTGACCCTCCTATTCTAACGCTAAGCGGTGTAGCTTCAGATGTTGATTGCAACGCAGCAGCAAATGGTACGATAAATATTACAGTAGCTGGTGGTGAAGGCCCTTATAATTTCTCTTGGTCTAACGGAGAAACGACAGAAGACATAAGCAATCTTGGTCCGGGCACTTATACCGTAAACATTTCAGATGTAAGAGGCTGTGCCATTTCAGCCAGCTATTTAATTCAAGAGCCGATGGCTCTAGGCTTTTCCTATACTTTAGGTAACGTTTCATGTTTTGGGCTATCTGATGGAGCCATAAATATTACAGTTTCTGGAGGAACAGCACCTTACACATATTCATGGTCGAATGGTGAAACAACTCAAGACATTAATTCTCTTTCAGCTGGCGATTATACGGTAACTGTTATAGACTTGAATGGCTGTACCTTAAACCAATCTATTACTATTACCGAACCTCTGGCATCACTTTCTACAACAGCAACGGTCAGTGATATTAGTTGCTTTGGAGGTAGTGACGGCAGCATAATCCTTAACCCTGCTGGTGGTACTGTTCCTTACACTTATGCTTGGAATAACGGTGCCACCACTAAAGACATTTTTGGGCTTTCTGATGGTAACTATCAAGTGACAATTACGGATGCCAATGGCTGTTTTATACAAGAAACTTATACCATCAACATGCCAACGGCCTTATTGGCCTCTGGTACTCAAACCAATATTCTATGTAATGGAGAGGCTAGTGGTTCAATCGATTTAACAGTTTCAGGAGGTAATGCACCCTATACTTTCACTTGGAGTAATGGAGCCAATACAGAAGACCTTACAAATATCACTGCAGGAAATTATCAAGTTACTATTGCCGATGTCACTGGTTGTAGTTTGGTCAGGTCGTTTACTGTTACCGAGCCTTTGGCCTTGCTTGTGGGTGAAAGTCTTCAAGATGTTTCCTGTTTCGGTGTCTCAGACGGATTTATTGACTTATCGGTTTCTGGTGGAATTGCTCCATATACTTATGCCTGGTCGAATGGAGCTACAACTCAAGACTTGTTCAATTTATCTGGAGGCAATTATTCGGTGACGATCACAGATGCCAATGGATGTTCAACTGTTAAGAACTACACCATAGTTGAACCAGCAAGTGCGCTTGGTGTGACCGGCACTGTTACTAACGAAAGCTGCTTTGGAGATAACCAAGGTGCTGTTTCTTTAACTGTTTCTGGAGGAACTGCTCCCTATACCTACAGTTGGAATCATGGCCCTACTACCAAAGATGTTGCGGGTTTGGGAAGGGGATCTTATCAGGTTACAGTTACCGATAATAGTGGATGTTCAATCAACACGGACTTTACCATTTCAGGCCCTGCGGCCATACAACTTTCGGCTGTTTCCACTCAAATAGAATGTAATGGAGCAGCTAACGGTGAATTGGATGTAAGTGTACTAGGAGGTACTGCACCTTATACCTATAGTTGGAACAATGGGGTTACGACAGAAGACCTGAGCAGCTTAACTCCGGGAAATTACTCGCTTACAGTGAGTGATGTAAATGGCTGTACAGTTTCGGGAAGTTGGACAATCAGCGAACCACTGACTATTTCCGTAGGTCAATCTATTACCGAAGTTTCCTGTTTTGGAGCGGCTGATGGTGCCATAGATATAAATGTTTCGGGAGGAATAGCTCCTTATACATACAGCTGGTCTAATGGCTCAGCTACTCAAGATTTATCGAATATTTCTGGCGGCAATTATTCGGTGACGATCACAGATGCCAATGGATGTTCAACTGTTAAGAACTACACCATAGTTGAACCAGCAAGTGCGCTTGGCGTGACCGGCACTGTTACAGAAGAACTTTGCTTTGGAGATAACCAAGGTGCTGTTTCCTTAACTGTTTCTGGAGGTACGGCACCTTACACCTACAGTTGGAACCAAGGGTCAACTACTAAAGATATTGCTGGCCTTGCACAAGGCATATACCAAGTGACAGTAACAGATAAAAATGGCTGTTCTATTCAATCTAGTTATATTGTAGGTGGCCCAACGGCATTAGCCGCCACTGCTGCAACCACCAATTTAACTTGCAATGGTGCAGCTGATGGTTCCATAGATCTTGAGGTCAGCGGTGGCGTTTTACCTTACACCTTCGCGTGGGGAAATGGCGAAAGCTCCGAAGACCTCAATAGTTTAAGCCCTGGAAACTATGCAGTGGTGATCACAGATGCCAATGGTTGTTCTGTTAGCCGAAGTTATAGCATTTCGGAACCTGCGGCCATTTCAGTTGGCTACTCTACTTCTGATATTGATTGCTTTGGCCAAGACGATGGGGCAATTACATTAACGCCCACTGGTGGTACCTTGCCTTATACCTATTTATGGTCGAATGGTGCAACTTCCAAGAACATTAGCGGACTTGATGGTGGTAATTATTCGGTTACCATTACGGACGGAAACGGCTGTACTTTCACTCAAAACATTGCTATAGTTGAACCTAGTGCTTCACTGAGTTTATCAACAGTAGTTACAGATGAACTTTGCTTTGGAGATAATCAGGGGGCAATAGATCTCTCGGTCACTGGAGGTACCGCTCCTTATACCTATAGCTGGAATAATGGTTCTTCAAGTCAAGATCTTCTTGGTTTGGAAAGGGGCGATTATCAGGTGACAGTTACCGATAAAAATGGCTGTTCCATTACCGAAACTTATACTGTTTCAGGACCGAATATTCTGACCGCTTCAGGTGTGATTAATTCAATTAGCTGCAATGGTGCGGATGATGGTGCTATAGATGTTACTATTTCTGGGGGAACTGCTCCATTTACCTACAGTTGGAGCAATGGTGAAACGGGAGAAGATCTTTCATCCCTTGCACCCGGAACTTACTCACTTACTGTTACCGATGCCAATGGCTGTACTGTCAATAGAAGCTGGAACCTCAATGAACCGCTTCCATTATCCATCAATCACTTAGCTGAGGATGTCACCTGTTTTGGGGCAGACGATGGCAAAATAAACCTCACGGTTTCAGGAGGAACACTTCCTTACAGTTATTCATGGAACAATGGGTCAACCAACAAAGATATTTCTGGATTGCCCGGTGGCACCTACGAAGTGACAATCACCGATGCCCGCGGCTGTAAGCAGCAAACACAGATTTTAATTAAGACTCCAACATCTGTACTTACTGCAACAGCGAGTTTAACAGAGGCCCTCTGCAATGGTCAACCGAATGCAAATATTCAACTCAATGTTACTGGAGGAACGGCACCTTTCAATTATTCATGGTCAAACGGTTCAAATCAACGCGATTTATTGAATGTATTTGCGGGCAATTATGCGGTAACCATTACAGATGCTAAGGGCTGTTCGATTACAGAGAGCTATACTGTCGGGGAACCAGATGCCTTAGACGTTGTCTTCGATGTAACCAACTCCTCATGTCTTGGAGATAATGATGGAGCGGTTTCAGTTACCGCAACTGGAGGTAATGGACCATATACATACGTCTGGTCTAACGGAAGTACAAGTAAAGACTTGGCCAATATTGCAGGTGGAACTTACAACTTAACCATTACAGATGCCCAAGGCTGCTCTATTACTAGAAGTGTTGAAGTGGACGACTCCAAAGACCTCAATGTGGATATTCAGAAGTTCGATATCCTCTGTAAAGGGGAAGATACCGGGCAAATTTTTCTAGATGTAACTGGCGGAAGTGGCTCTTACGACTTTTCATGGAGCCATGGAGCTACAGCATCTGAGCTAACAGATTTAGCGGCAGGCGTTTATAATGCTACTATTACCGATACTAACGGATGCGCCACTTCAATCAGCGTGGTAATCTCTGAGCCATCAGAGGTGCTTTCAGTTCAGCTTACAGATTTTAATGATTTACTCTGTTTCGGAGATAATTCTGGAACGATTAGGGCCATACCTCGAGGAGGCGTTGCACCATATACTTACCTCTGGAGTAATGGTGCAAGAACCAACCAAATCGCAAGCCTGACAGCTGGTAATTATACGGTAACGGTTACCGATGCCAATGGATGTATCGTTCAAGCACAGGCCAATATAGCCCAGCCAGATATGCCAATAACCATTACTTCACAAGGTAAATTCAACCTGAGTTGTAAAGGAGATAATGATGGAAGAATTGTAATTGATGTTGAGGGTGGAACCGGTCTCTACGATTTTATCTGGAGTACTGGAGCAACTACTTCATCGATCAACAATTTGGCCGTAGGCGATTACACAGTTCGTGTGAAAGATGGAAATGGTTGTGTTCAAGAGAGAGTCTTCACCATTAAAGAACCAGAGCTACTTTCATTAGAAGATGCCCTTGTCAACGAAAGCCAGTGTTATGACGATCGAAATGGTTCTATCGAATTGAACATTAAAGGAGGAGTTGAACCTTACTCCTATCAGTGGTCAACAGGTTCAACCAATAAGAATCTCATTGGAATAAGTTCAGGTACCTATTCAGTTTTAGTTACCGATGCAAGTGGCTGTCAGGTACAAGGCAATTACAGTTTGGCAGAACCAGCCTTGTTCAAAGTAGAGCCTCAAATGAATGAAATTAGTTGCATCGGAGCCAACGATGCATCTATTTCACTCAATGTTGAAGGCGGTGTTGGTCCAGTATCAATTAGGTGGAACACTGGAGCGTCTACCGAAGCGATAACTGAGTTAGGTCCTGGTGAATATAATGTGTTGGTGACGGATGATAAGGGCTGCACTATTCAGCAAACCTTCAATATTGTTGAACCTCTTGAGCTCACTTTAGACGCTTATATTGAAGAGGCTACACGTTGTAATGACCCTAGAAGTGGCTTGGTGAATGTGATTGTAAGCGGAGGTAGTGAGCCATACACTTACCGATGGTCAAACGGTGCAACCACATCAACCATAGAAGATGTGCTCCCAGGAACTTATGTAGTTCGTGTGCGGGATAGGTACAACTGCGAAGTACAAGGCACCTATACAGTGCTTCAACCTGAGCCACTTCAGATTGGCTTGAGCTCTGAGCCTTACATTGATTGTAACAATAGAATTGCCGGAATGCTGGTGAAAGCCAAAGTGAAAGGTGGAGTTGGTAACTACACCTATTCATGGTCGCGAGGCAATAGCGCGAATGATGAAGTACTGCTCACCGAACCAGGTCGATTGACAATTGAAGTGCTTGACAACCGAGGATGTTTCCAGCAAAACTCTATTGACATTGATGTGCCTGAACTCGGAATGGCAGACTTTGAATACAATGCGGAGTCTATTGATAGAACGGGAGATTTGGCCTCTAATGACCCGGTAAGCTTTTTCGATTTATCAGAAGGTGAGGTAATCGACTGGCATTGGGATTTTGGCGATGGCTTCGATTCAAATGAAATAGATCCAATACATACTTACGATTCGCCAGGCAGCTACACCGTAAGACTTGTGGTTACCGACCGAACTGGCTGCGAGACAGAAAAGACTACACTTCTAGAAATTACCGAGGGCTATCGCATCATCATACCTAACGCATTCACCCCCAATGGCGATGGTAATAACGACTTCTTTAGGCCCCGAATGCTGGGACTCGTAAAATCTAGGCTGATTATTTACAACACATGGGGAGAAGTGATTTTCAGCTCCGATGATATCGAAACTAAAGGTTGGGACGGAACAATTAAGGGTAGAAAGGCAGAGAATGGCAACTATGTATACAAAATTATTGGGGTAAGCTTTAATGGGTTGCCAGTAGAGCGTGATGGAATTTTCGCATTGATCAACTAGCAAGCGTATGAAGAGATTATTACAGTCATTTATTTTTATCCTGACATTGGTTTCTTCAGTTGATCTGAAGGCTCAAGATCCCCAGTTTTCGCAGTTCTATGCATCTCCATTGTACCTGAATCCTGCCCTTGCGGGTTCTTCAGACCGAGCGAGGGTTGGTGTCAATTATAGAAACCAATGGCCATCGCTCACTCATTCATTCACCACCACTTCTGCCTATATAGATTACTTTTCAAAGGCGGCAGAAAGTGGCGTTGGGTTTATTGTTACAGAACACCAGGAAGGATTTCTGGATTTTAAATCTACTGAGCTGGGAGCTCTTTATTCATACAAAATGCAAGTCTCGTCAGATGTAATTCTGAGAACAGGCGTTCAACTTTCCTATTTCCAAAAGAACATCAACTTCGAAGAGCTGGTCTTCGGTAATCAGATAGATATTGTGAATGGGCAGGTGATTGGCCCGAGTGGAGAAATCTTTGAAAGAGGTGCCAATGTGAACTTTATGAGTGCCTCTGCAGGCGCACTGCTTTACACCAATTTAGCTTGGGTTGGTTTTTCTACCCATCACATCAATGAACCTAATCAGTCTTTTATCGATCAAGAGAGTCGTTTGTCTCGAAAATACTCGTTGCATGCTGGCTATAAATTAATGTTTGCCAAAGGCAAAAGGTTGAGGACTGTCGCTTATCAGTTTCAAGAAAGGTCTGCCACTTTTGCGGTGAACTTCAAAAAGCAAGGAGGGTATAATCAACTCGATGCAGGAGTTCAATTGTATTTTCAACCTTTAGTCATTGGGGGCTGGTATCGCGGTATTCC
>CAYGKL010000006.1:0-8483 GCA_964350505.1 uncultured Roseivirgaceae bacterium
ATGTTCTCGAACTTAGTACTTCTTCGTTGATTGCACAGAGACAAAACCTGGTCTCTCAGACAGTGCCCTTGGTTTAATAGCCAAAGTCCTTTTTCTGGCAAATCATTGGGAGTCAATTTGGCTCTTGTGAAGAGTGGATGTTGCTCGGCAATGTAGAGCAGGAAGGGTTCATCATAAAGCGGAATTTCGCGGATGTTATTTTCATCCAGCGGGGTAGCTAAAATGCCAATATCGAGTAAATCGTGCTTGATGTCACTGATGATCTGCTCAGATTCAATTTCTCTGACCTTTAAAGAGATCTTTGGGTTATTTTCAGAGAAATGTTTGAGAAAACGAGGCATAAGATATGGCGCCACAGTTGGAATTACACCTATGCGGAAGGTACCACTCAAGTTATCTTTTTCAGTATTTACATAATCTTTCAGCCCATTCACTTCACGCAAAATCTGACGAGCCCGGTCAATCACCTGCCTGCCAGTTTTGGTCGGTTCAATAGGATGTTTAGATCTGTCGAAAATTAAATTGCCCATTTCGTTTTCTAGCTTCTTGATTTGAAGCGTTAGCGTTGGCTGAGTAACGAAACAACTATCTGCCGCTGTCACAAAATGACGGTGGGTATCAAGCGCTACAATGTATTCTAGTTGCTGTAATGTCATATAGAGGAAATCTATAATGAATAATGGAACATATAATTTTTAAATATAGTTGTTAATCTGTACGATTTAATAGAAAACTAAAAAAGACAGAGATATGAATACGAAAACAGAAAGCCAAGTTGTTGCTAAACTCAATCAACTTTTAATTAATTATCAAGTACATTATCAAAACCTGAGACTCTTTCATTGGAATGTAAAAGGGCCATTTTTCTTTGTGCTTCATGCCAAGTTCGAAGAATTGTATAGAGAAGCCGCTGAAAAAATAGATGAAGTTGCAGAGCGAGTTTTGGCGCTTGAAGGAATTCCGAAAGGTTCTTTGAAGAATATAGTTTCTAATGCTCACGTAGAATCTCATGAGGAAATAATGGAAGCGAATAAAATGGTTGAGGCCATTGTTACAGCCAATAGCGTTTTAATTGGAAACTTGAATGAAGTGCTGGAAGCTGCAGGTGCAACAGGTGATGAAGGAACCATCGATATTTTCACCAGCTACATACAAGAACTAGAGAAGCAAAACTGGATGTTCAAGTCATATTTGAATTAAATTCTGTGAAGACGTTTTAGAGATTTCTTTTACCAGGAAAAGTGAAGGGAATTTCTGAAATGTCTTTTTCTTGCATTAGTACTTTTTGCAGCCACCATTAAAATAGAATTAACATGAATTTCCACACTAGAAAATGGGTAAAGCCCGAAGATCTAAACCCAAACGGAACCTTGTTTGGGGGGAGCCTTCTGGCTTGGATAGATGAAGAAGCGGCACTTTACACCGTGGTACAGCTAGAGAACAAACACATTGTTACCAAGTTTATTTCTGAGATTAACTTTATCAGTGCGCCTAGGCAGGGAGACATTATAGAAATTGGGATTGAAGCCGTAGAGTTTGGTCGGTCTTCCCTCACTTTGCGTTGCGAGGTGAGAAACAAAATTACAAGAGAAGATATTCTTTCAATTGAGAAAATAACGATGGTCAACTTAGGGGAGGATGGGAAGCCTAAGCCTCATGGCAAGACCAAAATAGAGTATGTGAAAGATAGATTAACTGATTAGTCTACTTTTAGCGGTGGCTGTCATAATCTTCTAATATACTGAGGTAGCTCATGTATCGCTCCTCAAAGATTTCTCCTTCTTCCAGTGCGTGGATAATGCTACAGCCTGGTTCATTTACATGCAGGCAGTTATTGAATTTGCATTCTCCGAGGTGCTCGCGCATTTCTGGGAAGTAATGGCTGATTTCGTAAGGTTCCATGTCCACAAGACCTAGCTCTTTAATACCCGGAGTGTCGATGATTTTTGTGGTTTCATCAATCTCAAACATTTCCGCAAAAGTGGTGGTATGTGTTCCCTTGTTGGCAAAGCTGGAAACTAAACCCGTTTTTTGAGCCAAACCTGGTACTAGCTTATTCAATAGGGTAGATTTGCCCACTCCAGAATGCCCTGCAATCAGCGTGTTTTTATCTTTTAAATGATGCAGTAATGCATCGAGTCCTTCTTGGGTATGGACGGAAACTAAATCTGTTTTGTATCCTATTTCCTCATACATTTCTCTCCATGCTTCAACCTTTTCTATTTCTTTAGACTTGAGCAGGTCTTTCTTGTTGAAAACAATGAGTGTTGGAATTCGAAAAGACTCCGCACTTACTAAGAATCTATCAATAAAGCCCAGTGAAGTTCTAGGGAATGAAACTGTAACAAGCAGTAAAGCTTGGTCTAAATTGGAAGCCAAGATATGAGAGAACCCATTTTTCCGAGTAGACTTTCTGATGATGTAGTTTTCGCGCTGAATGATTTGAGTAATCAGGCCAGAATCCTCATGCTGAGCATCTGGCACCATTTCCACAATATCGCCAACGGCAATCGGGTTGTTCACCTTCAGACCGTCTTGTTTGAACTTACCCCGGAGGCGGCTTTGGTAGACTTTGCCATCTTCTGCCTTCACATCGTACCAGCTACCTGTAGATTTATAGACTTGTCCTTTCATTGCAGCCGATGCTTTAAATGTGAAATGATTTTTTCAGTGGCTCCAGCATTTTCTTCAACATAAGTTTTACAAATTCTTGAGGCTTCTTCTCTGAGCTCTTTATTCAACAGATTACTTAGTGTTTGTTGAGTGCCCTCAGCGTTCTCAACTGAAAAGGCACCTCCCAAGGCAATCAATTCCCCAGATTCTGGAAATTTCTCTAAGCCTTTATTTCCGAAAACTACTGGCAATCCAAAAGCAACTGCTTCCAAAATATTATGAAGCCCATCTCCAAAAGCACCACCAATATAGGCTACATCTCCATATTGATAGATGGAGGAAAGCATGCCCATTGTATTTAAAATGATGATTGGAGTCTCAGGTTTTAAATTACTCTGGGTATAAAGCTGAAAAGGCTTCTCTAATCCAGCGACTAATTTTTTAACATGCCCATCATCAACTAAGTGTGGAGCGATGATGAAACGAATGTCACCCGCATTTTTATTAATAAAATCATTCAGCACTGCCATATCTTCTGGCCAGGCACTACCGATAATCAGGGTAATATAGTTTTTTGCGAAAGCAGCGATATCACTAAATGCTTTTGGATGAGCGATGGTTTGCTTCACCCTGTCGAACCTTGTGTCGCCAGAAACTGAGGCATTGATTATTCCTATGCTTGTAAGCAGTTTTAAAGAGCTAGCGTTTTGAACAAAGGTGTGTTCGAAATGCTTCAACATGGCCCTATGAAAGCTTCCGTATTTTTTGAAAAAGATATGTTGAGGAGTAAACAGGGCGGAAATGCTGTAGAGAGGGATTCCACTAGTGTTAAGCGCCTTTAAGTAGTGATGCCAGTATTCGTACTTAATAAAAACAGCAATTGACGGGTTCAGTGCTTTAATAAAGTGCTTTGCGTTTTTGTGAGTATCGAGTGGGAGATAAGTAGTGAAATCTGCTATCGGGTGATTTTTTCTTAATTCATAGCCAGAAGGAGAGAAGAAGGTAACCACGATTGAATAGCTGGGAAACTCTCTTTTAAATGCTTCCATTACAGGAAGTCCTTGTTCAAATTCTCCTAAAGAAGCTGCATGGAACCATGCTAATTTGCCCTTTTCACGATTACGAAATTCACGAATGTCTCTTAAAACATGTTTTCGTCCATCTCTGAATGAGCGCGCCTTAGGGTTGAAAAATGAGGAAACCCAAATAGCAAGAGCATATCCTCTTATTCCTAAGTTGTAGAGCAAAGTCATGAGTTGCAAAAATAACAATACAAGTCATAGGTTGGTCATTTCCAAAAACTAAAGAAAATACACCGAATATGTAATTGTTATCTTTTACATGCAGCTTTTATTATTTTGGATTAGAGAATTTGTAACTTGGCAAAAATTATCTCTATGAAAAAGCTTCTCTTCCTTGTCGTGTTGGCGCTTTCTGTTTTCGCCTGCGAAGATGGAATTGTCATTAAGGTACCCACCTCATTTACTGTTGATTATACCCTTCCAAGTTCTGCTGTTAATTCAGAGCCGAACAATCTGTTTTCTGGTAGTCAGGAAGTTGACTTGGTAGATTTTGTTAGTGAGGACAGTGAAGCCATTGAAAGCATTAAGCTTGATAAATTGGTTTATGAAGTGAGCAACTATGACAATACTTCAGGCAATACTGTAACAATGGATTTAACTATTCAGACCAGAATTGATGGCAATACCACCGATATTTTGAATCTCACTGGCTTGGTTGTTGGAAATTCTGGTGAAGTTGTTGCCTATGAGAATGGCAACCCGACTTCCTTATTAAGCGCTGCGCAAGTAGCCAGTTTAGAGGCCATAATGGATAATCTCCAACCTTTTGAGTTTGTGATTTCAGCAGATTTTACTGATGATATAGACTCTGATTTTGACTTCAGCCTAACTTATGATATTACCTTGTCTGTATCTCAAGATACAGCAGGTTAATTTTGATAAATGTTCGACAACTTTCTAAAAACTAAAAACAATTAAACTTACTAAGAATGAAGAAAAATATTTTTTTAGCCTTACTAACAATGTTCTCTTTATGGGGTTGTGGTGAAGCAGGAATTCAATCGGATATTTCCAAAAGTGTTGCGATTGATCCAATCAACGTTTCCATTTCAGTTCCTGCCCAAGCTGTAGGACTTTTAGTGCCGCAGACACCACCAGTTAGTGTTAATACTGGTGCGATTCAGATCTCAGGTGAAGAATTTGAGGATTATTTGAGTGATGCTGAAAGGTTCACGATTAATGAGATGACCTACAGTATAGAAAATTTCCCTGCGGGAAGTGAAGCAGATTTAGAAATCTCAATTCAGATTTCAGTAGCTGGAGGAGCTCCTATAAATTTCCTCTCAACCACTGTTACTGATGCACAAAATAATGTGACTGATGTGGTTTTATATCCTGCAGGAAGCGTTAATGCAGCTGCTGTTTCGGCCTTGGAAGGAGCTCTTTTGAATGGACAATCATTTGAAATGGATATTGAGTTAGTCGGAAGAGATGTAACTCTGCAGACTCAAGACATTGATTTTGATCTTGTCTTCAAATTCGATTTAACAGCTAGAATTCAACTCGACTAATCTTCAATTAAAGATGAATATGAAAATAATTAACAGATTTTTTATAGCGGGTTTAATGTTGTTTAGTACATCATATGGACTTCGCGCACAAGTAGATTTTGACTCCTTTTTGGAGGCAGGTATTACAGATGCAAATAAACTATTAGAAGGATATCTTCAGCCAGCGTTCGAAGGCTTTGGATACGGCTTGGCTAGTGGATGGTACAATACGGCTCAAACTCACAAGACTTTAGGGTTTGATTTGTCATTTACTGTTTCAGCGGTAAGGGTTCCTAGTTCAGGACAATTCTTCACTTTTAGAAATTCAGATTATTCTAATGTGCGTTTTGATGGAGGAACATCAGTAGAAATCCCTACTATGTTTGGCCCTAATTTGGGAGCGGATGACCTACCACAACTCACTTTCTTAGATCCAGATACTAATGAAGAGGTGATTAGAATCTCAGCGCCAACCGGTTTGGGGATTGATGAGGATATTTTGCCTTTCAATGCTGTTCCTGTGCCAATGGCCCAAATAGGTTTAGGCCTGCCAAAAGGGTTTGAATTAAAATTGAGATTTGTGCCGGAGCAATCTAATGATGATGGGAGCGTAAAGTTATTTGGTGTAGGCTTGATGCACGATATTAAACAATGGCTTCCTGGAGAAAAGATATTGCCATTCGACCTATCTGCCTTCGTTGGTTATACTAGTCTAACGGCTCAGGCTTTCATTGACCAAGATCTGAATCAATCTGCTGAATTTCAAGCCAACTCTTTGGTTGTCCAGGCAGTTGCTTCTAAGAAAATTCTTTTCTTAACTGCTTTTGTAGGATTAGGATATTCTAATTTTGACGTTGGATTCAACATGTTGGGTACCTATACTACTGAAACTTCAAGTTTTACTGATCCCATTAGTTTGAATTACAGCAGTGGTGGAATTAGAACTAATGTTGGTGTAAGAATGAAGTTATTGTTCTTGACCCTAACAGGTGAATATGCTATTCAAGAGTATAACACAATGTCTGTTGGACTTGGATTTTCTTTCAGATAAACATAAGATATAACAATAAAAAAGGGGCTTTAAGCCCCTTTTTTATTGTCCTTTAAAATTAGGTTTCCTCTTTTCAACAAAGGCATTCATTCCTTCTTTTTGGTCTTCAGAGGCAAATAGCATGTAGAAGTTTTTCCTTTCAAAGTGGAGGCCTTCCTCTAATGGCACTTCGAATGATCTTTTCACAGACTCCTTAGCCATCTGAACAGCAATAGGCGACATGGCTGCAATTTCAGAAGCCAACTTTGTAGCCTCCTTTAGGTACAATTCAACCGGAACAATCTTATTGATCAGTCCATACCCTAAAGCTTCTTCAGCATCTATGAATTTTCCAGTAAGCACTAATTCCATCGCCTTAACCTTTCCCAAAGCTTTAGTAAGTCTTTGCGTGCCTCCTGCGCCCGGCATTACTCCAATTTTAATTTCAGGCTGACCGAATTGTGCCGTTTCTGAAGCTACAATCATATCGCAAGTCATGGCTAGTTCGCAGCCACCACCTAATGCAAAGCCTGATACAGCCGCAATGATGGGCTTTCTGGTTTTATTAATTTGATCCCAAGTGCTGAACTGATCCGTTTTCCACATGTCTATAGTGGTCTTGCCTGCCATTTGCTTAATATCAGCGCCAGCAGCAAAAGCACGTTCATTACCTGTGATAATAATGACACGTACATCATCATCACTGTCGATTGACTTTAGGGCATCTCGCAATTCTCCCATCAGTTGAAGGTTGAGGGCGTTGAGCTCTTTTGGTCTGTTGAGTTCTATCAGTGCAATGTGTGGTGCGTGGTCTTTGGTTACTTTTATAAATTCCATAGGTTTGATCTTTCAGATTGCTAAGTTAAAACAGTAAGTTAAAATGGCTCAAGTGAAAGTATTATTTGTGTGTTTGGGTAATATCTGCCGATCTCCCTTGGCAGAAGGGATTTTCAGATTTAAAGTGAAAGAGCAGAGCTTATCTAATTCATTCACAATAGATTCATGCGGCACCTCTGATTACCATATTGGAGAAAATCCGGATAATAGATCCGTTGCGAATGCTCTAAAGAATGGGGTTGATTATACGCATCGCGGTAAGCAATTAAAGGTGAAAGATTTTTATGAGTTTGATTACATCCTTCCTATGGACGATTTGAACTTGGAAGACATCTTGAAATTGAAACCCGATGATGCGACAGCTGAAGTCGTGAAAATGAGAGCCTACGATGAACAGGAAGTGAATGCAGATGTGCCTGACCCATATTATGGCGGGGAGAATGGTTTTCAATTGGTTTTTGATATTCTGGAGCGATCTACTCAAAGACTGCTTGACGACCTCATTAAAAAACATCAGCTCTAATCTATGCAGGACTTTTATTCCGATCTTCTTTCTAGAATGCTCTTTCAAGTTTTGGGTGATGAACTTGAAATGGAAGGTGTCATCCTACAAAGCGGAGGTGATATCAATATGGCAGTTTGTGCCCAAACCAAACATGGTGATTTCTTTATTAAATGGAATGAGAGTGAGCTGCAGGATATGTTTGAGAAGGAAGCTGCTGGATTACAATTACTAAAAAAGGCTAGTTCGTTGAAGGTTCCGGAAGTACTTGGTTATGGTAAAGTAGACGATAAATCATTTTTGGTTCTTGAATTCCTTGAGCGAGGGAAGGAAGATGGGTCTTATTGGACACGTTTTGGTGAAGGCTTGGCTCAACTTCATCATTACCAAGCTGAACAACACGGTTTGAGCCATAATAACTATATAGGCAGGCTTCATCAGAACAATGAAGAAAGGAAAAGCTGGGTAGAGTTTTTTAAAGATTGTCGTTTAGAAGCTCAACTTGGTCTAGCCATCTATAATAATGAAGTTGAGGCAGATTTTGTGAGAGATTTTAAGCGATTTCTTACCAAGTTGCCGGAGATTATACCAGAATCCAAACCTTCATTATTACATGGTGACCTTTGGAATGGAAATGCTTTTGGTTCCACTTTCGGGCCTACTATTTTCGATCCAGCAGTTTACTTCGGAGCCAGAGAAATGGACATCGCCATGACGCAATTATTCGGAGGGTTCAACCAGCGCTTTTATGAGGCTTATGATACCAATTATCCTCTATCAGACGATTTTGATGCTTTGGTTGAAGTTTATAATCTCTATCCACTGATGGTGCATGTAAATTTGTTTGGAGCAAACTCGGGTTATTTAGGCTCCGTCTGGCGTACGGTTAAACGGTATATTTAGTTGATGGTCAATGGTCGATGGTCCAT
>CAYGKL010000006.1:8583-10879 GCA_964350505.1 uncultured Roseivirgaceae bacterium
TGGAAGTTGTTTCTCGATCGCTGCTCTATAATCACTTCCTTTTCGCGCATCAATTCATTAATGGTTTCCTGATTATAGTTTTTCACAGTAATCATTTCGAGCCCTTCATTGTAGTAGATGGTAAAGTCTTCCATTAAAGCAGTTCTCAACTGTTCTCTTCGCTTAGGGTCATCATCCATACAAATAGTAAAAGAGATGGCCGAATTTTGCATCAGGTTGATAGTAAGATTCAGTCGCTTGATGTGATCGAAAATGGTGTGAATATGCCCTTCGTTGATAAAAGAAAAGTCACTGATTTTGAACGAGATCACAGTCTGCTTGTCTTTATGAATAATAGCAGGGTTGAGATTCGGCACCACGCACTCTTCAATTGTAGTACCAGCCTCATGCATATTTTGGAATGACCTCACGAACAAGGGTATTCCTTTTTGCGCCAAGGGCTTAATGGTTTTAGGATGGATTACCGAAGCTCCATAATATGTCATTTCAGCAGCTTCTTTATATGGCAGCTTTTCATAAAGCTTGGTGTTGGCAAACTTCTTAGGGTCCGCATTCAACACTCCAGGAACATCTTTCCAAATGGTAACAGATTCAGCATCGATTGAGGTGGCGAAAATAGCTGCACTAAAATCACTACCTTCTCTACCTAAAGTAGTTGTGTTGTATTTTGCATTACTCCCTATAAAACCTTGAGTAAGAATGATACCGTCTTTCGAAAGCTGCAAGACCTGAGATTTCACCATGGCTTGTGTAGCACCCCAATCTACCATAGCCTTTCTATGGATATCATTAGTCTTTACCACTTTCCGAGCATCAACCCATACTGTTTTGATCTCCTGTTGATTAAGGTAGGCAGCAATGATTTTGGTAGAAATTACCTCGGCAAGAGAAACGGTCTGATCATAAACGAAATCGTAGCCAGAAACAGAGCTGTAGCCATTCAGTCCATGGACCAACTGTTCATAAATTTCTTCCAAATCTTCTCGAAGCACTTGATTACTGCTGAGTTCAAGATCTTTGATGATATTATCGTGATATTCCTTAACCTCAAGAATAGATTCTTCTATCGGTTCTTCGTCTATTGTTTTGGCCAATAGGGTCTCAAAAGCATTGGTCATTTTGCCCATTGCAGAGACAACTACCAATAATTTATCATTTTTATGTGCAGCAAGAATGTTTGCCATGTTCTGCACAGACTGTGCATCTTTCACGGATGCACCACCAAACTTAAATACTTTCAAGTGACCTGTTTAAATTTTACTAATTTCGCGCAAGTTATTAACGTTTGATTAGAATCAAATTATAACTCATCAATGGGAAAAGCAGAAAAATCGAGAATTGCCCTTCCAGTAGGCTCTAATCTCGACCGGTTCATCAATAAGAACCAAGAGGCATTTAAATATGCCACTGGAGAATTATCACAACTCATACGCGATTTAGCTTATGCAGGTAAGGTGGTGAATAGAGAAATTAATCGTGCAGGTCTTGCAGGAATCACTGGTGCTTATGGCTCTGAGAATGTTCAGGGTGAGGAGCAGCAGAACCTAGACGTAGCGGCTAATATTCGATTTACCCGAGCTTTGCAGAAAGGTGGAGAAGTTGCAGCTATTATTTCGGAAGAAGATGAGGATATCATCGATCTTAATAATCCACGTTCAAAATATATCATTGCTATCGATCCGCTCGATGGTTCATCGAATATAGATGTAAATGTCTCTATCGGAACCATCTTTAGCATCTACCGAAGGGTTTCTCCGATGGGGAGTCCTGTTCAGCAAGAAGATGTCTTGCAGGCTGGTAAGCATCAGGTAGCAGCTGGTTATATTCTTTATGGTTCATCAACCATGTTTGTATATACCACGGGTAAGGGAGTTAACGGATTTACTTTCGAGCCAAGCTTGGGTGAGTACATCCTATCGCATCAGGACATGAAGATGCCAAAAGATGGTACTATTTACTCAGTCAATGAAGGTTCTTACAGATCGTTTGATGACAAAGCCAAGGCATATATTGAAACCTGTAAAGATAGGGGCTATTCTGCCCGCTATATTGGTTCATTGGTGGCTGATTTCCACAGGAACATGTTAAAGGGAGGGATTTATTTCTACCCATCCACTGAAAAAGCGCCTAATGGAAAACTCAGGTTGATGTATGAATGTAATGCTTTGGCCATGCTTGCTGAACAAGCTGGAGGTAAAGCAACAGATGGCAAGCAGCGCATCTTGGATATTCAGCCTGAGAGTCTTCATCAAAGAGTTCCTTTCTTTGTAGGAAGCAAGAAAATGGTGGAAGAGGC
>CAYGKL010000006.1:10979-16971 GCA_964350505.1 uncultured Roseivirgaceae bacterium
TGTTTCCGGCTCAAGTTTGTCAAAGGTTGTATTCAACAATTGCTTCTTGACTAAATCCAGATAACTGAAAACATCTCTGAGCGTAGTTTCAAACTACGCTCAGTGTTTGTACTGATCAACTAATTTCCTGATTTCCTAGAATCACTGGCTATACTTCTTCCTAAATTCCACTTTCAGCAGCTCTCGCTCAATAATCATTTTGGTAATAACGGAAGCCGGGTTGTCTACTGAGGTCGCCAGGGCTTCTTTTAGCTTCTCCTCAGAAACATCGATACGATAGAGCACATTAACCAGTTGCTGAAAGTCTTTGGCCAGCAAATCCTCAACCACCCGCATAATCTTTAAAAAGGCATCATCATAGGTAAATTCTTTCTTTTCAGACAGTTGTAGATACTCGCTTTCTAGTTGGAAGTCTTTTTCAAAGAGCTGTAATCCCAATTTAATGTCTTCTGATTGTGGCATGGATTAAAAGTAATAATTCTTTCTCTAAGGCTAGCAGCCCTCAAAGGCTGGTAGTTTTAAGGCACAAAAAAGCCACCTTAATTGGGTGGCTGAAATAATTTATGAATTAAGTTAAAAATTACTCTGCAGACTTTTCTTCTTCTGACTCAGCTTCTTCAGCGCTCTCCATAAAAGACTCAGGAGAAATTTTAGCTAATAAATTGTACCAAGTCACTAATTTTTTGATGTCAGATACATAAACTCTGTCTTCATCATAATCTGGAAGAATATGCTTTAAGAACGATTTCAGTTCGTCAGCATCAGAGTTTTTGTCTAAACCTGTGTCGCCATCAAATTCAGCATGAATTTTCTGCATTACTACTTGAAGAGCTGTAGAGCCTTCTTGTGTGTGGGTATAAATAGAAATCTCTGAGAGGATGGAAACTCTTGAATCAGCTCCAACTACCAGTTTACTTTTCTTATCGTCTAGGGACTCTAAAATGACACCAGCCTTAGAAGGTTTCAAAACTTTAAACAATCCGCCTTTTCCGGCTACTGCTGCGATCTCTCCAAAATTCATACTATCTCAATTATATGGCAAAGTAAGTTGTAGTCTTTCCGATTTTCAAACAAAAATTCAATTTTCGAGCAATACAGAAATGTATTCTGTCAATTCGTGTCTACCAAGGCTCGTTTCGGCAGAAGTTAAAAAGAAGATGGGAAGTTCTTCCCAAGTCTGCTTCAGTACTTTTCTGAATTTAGCCATGTTTTGTTGGCCTTTGTTGGTCGACTGTTTATCTGCTTTTGTGAAGACTAAGGCAAATGGTACATTGTTTTCTCCCAGCCAATTAATAAACTCTAAATCTATTTTTTGAGGGTCGAGTCTTGAATCAATAAGTACAAATACAATTTGTAGATTTTCTCTGTTCACGAGATAATCATCGATCATTTCAGCCCATGCTTCACGGTTAGTCTTGCTTGTTTTAGCATAACCATAGCCCGGTAAATCGACCAAATACCAACTTTCGTCAATCAGAAAATGGTTGATCATTTGTGTTTTGCCTGGTTTGCCAGAAGTCTTTGCTAGGTTCTTTCTGCCTGCTAACATATTGATTAGCGAGGATTTACCAACATTCGATCTGCCGATAAAGGCTATTTCGAACCTGTCTGGCTTTGGGCATTGCTCATAGGTAGGACTGCTAATAAGGTATTCTGATTGCTCAAACATGCGGCAAATTTAGACTTTATTCTTTTATGAAAGTTATAAGGTTTAAATCCTCCGAACTTTTACTAACCGACCTTTAACAAACTCTTGCAAGGGTCATGACCATGGCCGTTGCGCAAACTTAAATAAGTGCTTGAAGTTTGTCAAAGGCTCCAAGCTATGTTCTTTTTCTAGTCAATAGCACCCTTCCTAAGATGTGGTTTTGCTTTCCTTCTTAAACCTTTACCTTTGCATTTCCTTGATATTGAGGAGAAATGATAAACAATTTAGTTATGCCAAAAGCAAAAGCAGGTGATAGTGTAAAAGTTCACTATACCGGTAAATTGAAAGACGGAACAATATTCGATTCATCAGAAGGACGTGAACCACTAGCTTTCGAAGTGGGAGCAGGACAGATGATTAAAGGTTTCGATGCAGCCGTTGATGGAATGGAAGTGGGAGACAGCAAAACTGCAGAAATACCAGCAGCAGAAGCCTATGGTGAAGCTCGTCAAGATTTGATGTTTGATGTGCCTAAAACAAATCTTCCAGAAGACTTAAAGCCAGAAGTAGGTCAGCAATTGGCCATGACACAGCCTGACGGTCAGCAAGTACCAGTTACAGTGGCTAAAGTGGAGGAAGATAAAGTGATTATAGATGCTAATCATCAGTTGGCTGGCAAAGATTTAATCTTTGATATTAAACTTGTTGAGATAGCTTAGATATAAATTATAATGGTGTCTTTGTGTTATCGCAAAGGCACCTTTTCAAATCCCCTCACATTTTCTCAACAATCTTCTTTATCCCCTTGTTTCCTTCGTATTATTGCACCCTAATTTGAGAGAAATGGCAGTCGTACCCTACAAAGAGAAAGAAACAGGAAAAAAAGAACAGGTTGCAGAGATGTTCAATAACATCAGCAAGCGATACGATTTCCTGAACCATTTTTTGAGCTTGGGTATAGATATTCTCTGGAGAAAGAAAGCCATTAGATTACTCAAAAAAGACCAACCTAAGCAAATTTTAGATGTTGCTACTGGAACTGGAGATTTTGCCATTGAAGCATTGGCTCTCAATCCAGACAGAGTGGTTGGTGTAGACATTTCTTCTGGTATGCTTGAAATGGGCAAACAGAAAATGAAGAAAAGAGGATACGACCACATCATAGACATGCAAATGGGTGATAGTGAAAAGCTTCTTTTCGATGACAATACCTTCGATGCCGCCATCGTTGCATTTGGAGTAAGGAACTTTGAAAATCTTCAAAAGGGACTCAGCGATATGGGTAGGGTTTTGAAGTCGGAGGGGAAGATTGTAGTGATAGAATTTTCTCGACCGAAAGGCTTCCCAATGAAGCAACTTTATAATTTTTATTTTAAGTCGATTCTACCGATTATTGGTAAGCTAATTTCTAAGGATCAATCGGCTTACACTTATTTGCCTGAGTCTGTTGAGGCTTTTCCTGACGGACAAGACTTTTTGAATATCCTTACTGAAGTTGGATTTAAGAATGTAGAATGCATACCGTTAACTTTTGGCATCAGCTCAATTTACATCGGGCAAAAATAGTTTTCCTCGTAGTTTTTCTTTCGGGGATTCATGTTTTTGGACAAACCCGAAAGCAGGGAGTCACCCTTCATAGATTAGATAGCGATCAAAAGAAAACCCAGTATGGGTTCTTTTTAGGAGCTCACCAAAATTACTATGGCATCAAATACTCAGAAGCCTTCGATACGCCACAATACGAACAAATTGGTTCAATAGTCTCTCAAAAAAGTGCGGGTTTCAACCTAGGCTTTATGGTGAATTTCAGGCTGGCAGATCAATTCACTTTACGCTTTGTGCCTGTTAAAATTGGTCTTTATCAGAGCACCGTGGAATATAATTACATAGACGGAACTGTAGACACACAATTGATTGAATCGACCAGAATTGAGCCAGGCATATTTATCAAGTATCGTTCTATTCGAAGGAATAATTCTCGCATGTACATTGTAGCGGGTGTAAGTGGTTCTGCACGAGCGGGTAAGGAAGATTTAGTAACAAGTACTGATAGGCTAGAGATCAGTCGGTTGAACGCTAAAATGGAATTCGGAATTGGTTTAGAGCGTTACTTTGAATTCTTCAAATTTGCTCCTGAAATTAGATATGCCAGAGGCTTGATGAATGTAATGAACAATTCCTCCAATATTTATCACGATGGCCTCACAAGACTAACCACCCATAATTTTACCCTATATCTACATTTTTCTGATTAAAAGAGGTCCTTTCTTCGCGCTTTGAAGGGCATCCCAAATGGACTTATATAAGTATCAGTTTATTCAAATAATTATGGCTGAGTCCTTTCTGAATTTCTATTAACTTGGTGTTTTACCAAAATGGATAATAATGCAAAAAATTGCTTTAGTGACGGGAGCTACATCTGGCATTGGTTGGGCCACCGCTATGTCATTAGCCGAGAAGGGATACGACTTGATCATTTGTGGAAGACGAAAGCAAAGGCTGGAAGAACTATCGGAAAAAGTAGGCGTTAAAACACTCCATTTGGTCTTTGATGTTCGGAATAGAACCGGAGTAGAAGACGCTATAAGCTCAATTCCTACAGAATGGCAAAAGGTAGATGTGTTAATCAATAATGCAGGCAACGCGCATGGCCTTTCGAAGTTCCAGGATGGTAATGTTGACGATTGGGACGCTATGATCGACATCAATGTGAAAGGGCTGCTTTATGTGACCAAAGCAATAGTTACTGGAATGATTGAACGCGGATCTGGACATGTAGTGAATGTTGGTTCAATTGCAGGAAAAGAAGTCTATCCAAATGGCAATGTCTATTGCGCCTCTAAGTTTGCCGTAGATGCTATTAACAACGGTTTGCGGATGGATTTACTTGGCACAGGCGTAAAAGTATCTCAGGTGTGTCCAGGATTGGTAGAAACAGAGTTCTCTCTGGTTCGCTTTAAGGGTGATGAAAATAGAGCAGAGTCTGTCTATCAAGGATTTGATCCATTGACTCCTGAAGATATTGCTGACCTTATTCAGTTCATTGTTACGCGGCCTAAGCATGTAAACATTGCAGATTCACTCATATTACCAACTGCTCAAGTGGCATCAACTTTAGTAGACAAAAAGCTTTAGCATGGAAAATAATGAACCAAAAGAGGGGCTACCAATTCCTTCAGTTTTCTTAAGTACTGACACAGGCGGGCCTTTGGAAAGGTGTATCCAATGCGACTATAAAGTCTTTGATGGTGATCGTTATTATATGATCGAAAAGGTTTTCAAAAAATATGCTGAGTTGAGGAAAACCGAAGTTCTTTTCGAGTATGCCATTTGTTCTGATTGCTATGAAAAAATGAAAGATGGCATGTCTCAAGAGAGCATGCAAAACCTTTCGGCTTACATGATGCAAAACACCGACTTTGCCAAACTGCAAGAAAGAATAGAGGAAAAGCCAGAAGATCCTGAACACTGGCTTTCGCACTGCCTTATTAAAGGTACTCCCAAAGATGAAATGAACGAATATCAGCTTGGTGCCTGCTTTAGAGGAGATAGGTTGGTCACCAATTTCATGCCTCCGTTTGTTGTAGGTGATTTGGCTATGGAAGAAATGAATGCTCTTCTTTCAAAAGAAACCAAAGACGAAATGGATGATTTTATGGGTAGCAATTTTGGCATTCCTCCCGAACTTAGAAAAGACCTAATTCTGATATAGATGAAGAAGTTACTCTTTCCCTTAATTTTACTTGCTTTAATATTTGGATGTAGCTCCGAACCTGAGTCGCCAATCATTGAGAATGGTGTTGCACTAGAAATGGCTCAATACCGAAAGTCGGTTATCGCAGGGATTAACTACAAATTGGAGTTCCGAATTCCTGAAAATTATGAACAAAAGATTCAGGCATTAGAGGAATTGACCTTCAACCTGTTCGATGCTTCAAAAGACCTTCAACTAGATTTTAAAGCTCCGCAAGAGCATCTCAAGGGCATTCTTGTCAATGGAAAAAGTCAGCCAACTGAGTTGATCAATGAACATATAATTCTTAAGGCAGAGAACTTACAAAAAGGCTTTAACAAGGTTGAAATTAACTTTTGGGCTGGAGAAAGCTCCTTAAATAGGAAAGAAGACTTCCTCTATACCCTTTTCGTTCCCGATCGGGCTAGAACAGCTTTTCCTTGTTTCGACCAACCCAACCTTAAGGCAAATTTTGAATTGACTTTAGATTTACCAGCAGATTGGAATGCTATCTCTAATGGGCCTGTCGCTCTAGCCAAAGTAGTTGACAACCGAAAAAACATTATTTATCAAAAGTCTGATTTAATAAGTACCTACCTTTTTTCCTTTGT
>CAYGKL010000006.1:17071-25807 GCA_964350505.1 uncultured Roseivirgaceae bacterium
TTTCTAGACAAAGACCCTTCTCAAAATCAGTTATTAGGACGAGCAAGCCTTATTGGTCATGAAGTGGCACATATGTGGTTTGGTAATTTAGTGACGATGGACTGGTTCAATGACGTATGGACCAAGGAAGTATTTGCCAATTTTATGGCAGCCAAAATGGTAAACCCAAGCTTCCCACAGATCAACCATGACCTCAATTTTTTGGTAAGACATTATCCCTCCGCTTATGGGGTCGACAGAACAGCAGGGGCCAATCCTATTCGTCAGAATTTGAAGAACCTCAATGAAGCGGGGCAGATGTACGGTGCAATCATTTATAATAAGGCTCCAATTATGATGAGGCAATTGGAGTCTCTTCTAGGAGAGAAAGCTTTTCAATCGGGTATGCAAGAATATTTAAGCACCTATGCGATGAAAAATGCGACTTGGCCCAATCTGATCGATATTTTAGATAAAAGAACTCAGGTAGATTTAAAACGATGGAGTGATGTGTGGGTGAATAACCCAGGTAGGCCAGTCTTCGATTTGAAAGTTAATGAGACTGCAACTGGTGTTAATGCAAGCTTAAGTCAGGTAGATATGAGTGGTGAAGCTAAGTCTTGGCCGCAGAGTTTTAGAATGAAGTTGTTCAATACCACGAAGAATGATAGAAAAGAATTGAGTGTAGTTTCTGCAGATCTGGCCTTTGAAATAGAAATGGATGATAGCTGGAAACAGTTTCAAACACTAGCAAACTCTAATGGCATGGGTTATGGTTTATTTCCGGTTTCGTTCTCATTGCTTTCTGAGCAGTGGAGTAATCTCACTGAGCTCGAGAAGGGGACTCAGCTCATTAATATGTATGAAAGTCTCTTAGAGCCTTCTAAGATTGGCTCTGAAGGTCACTTTACCCCAACAGAGTATATAGGGTTATTAAAGTGGCTCTTGGTGAAGGAAAAGAATCAATTACTCATTGGTCAGGCTTTGGGTCAGCTTTCTAATGTCTACTGGAACCTTCTTTCAGAAGATCAAAGGAATAACATAGCCCCCGATCTGGAGAGAACATTATTTCATTGTATGAATGACTTGCATGAAGACCCTTCTATCAAGAAAACATTCTTCAATGCTTTTAGAGGGATTGCAATAACACAGGTTAACTTGAAAAGGCTATATAGTATTTGGGCTGAAGATGAGTCTGCAAAAGTGTCTAGATTAAGGCTTTCGGAGAATGATTATATCTCACTTGCCTCTAATTTAGCCATAAAGATGCCAGAGAGGTCTGAAGAAATAATTACCGCACAATTGAAGAAGATTACAAATCCCGATTCGAAAAGAAGGTTTGAATTCATTTTGCCAACACTGTCAAATAATTCCACCAAGCGTGACGAATTCTTTACATCCTTAAAAGACGAGAAAAACCGTGAGACAGAGTCTTGGGTACTTGGAGCGGTGGGAAATCTTCACCATCCATTGAGACGAAAAGAGTCGATTAAATACATCCTTCCTAGCCTAGAATTATTACAAGAGATTCAGCAAACTGGTGATATATTCTTCCCAACAAGATGGTTGGATCAGAATTTAGGAAGTCATAATTCTATAGAAGCAGTTGAGGTTGTCGAGAATTTCTTAGTTGATCATCCGGATTATAATGCGCAGCTCACTATGAAGATTCTTCAGTCGGTAGATATGGCCAAAAGGGCAAGCCAGATTCTTGAGAAGACGGCAAAAAAATAACCCCTCTTTCGAGCGGCTTTCATTCATCTCATTTTTATGACTAGATGATGTCTTTATTTATACTATTGCCCCGTTTTATAGCGACTTGGGTCTGTCATTTCAAATGTAAAACTAGTTGATGGAATGTAAAGTTCAATGTGCAGGACATTAATTATTTGTGAAGTATGTGTGAGTAATCTTTACACGATTTAACTTAGAAAAGAACTAAATAAATTGCAGTATGCTTCCAATCTCATTATCTCTAAACCGTTTTGAATGGCTTTTTTGAGTTCTTCTCTCATGAGTTGAGCAGAAGCTTGAAACGAAGAAAGTGGTAAGAAGCGCGATTTTTATATTGCGATTGATCATAAACTAAAATAGGAAGACATGAGATATGTAGCTCCTAAGGAGCTCAGTTTTCGATGCTCTGTGGGTTAAAGCATTTGGCTCATCTTGAGCCAAACTCTAGTTGCACATATAAGGGTTTCTGCTTAATTTTTTGGTTGCCGCATTAAGTCACATAGTGGCGAAATGGTATAAAAACAAATCGACCATTGATTCCTTGAACTTCGAAGAAGCGACATCAAATTTTAAGTAGAGGGCAACAAAAAAGCCTTGATATTTCCACCAAGGCTTTCCCTATAAATTATGTTCTAAGTTCTATTAAGCACCTAATTTCACGATCAAATCGGCTGCTCTGTTAGAGTAACCAGCCTCATTATCATACCAGCCTACAACTTTCACTAAAGTTCCAGCAGCAGCAGTCAATTGAGAATCAAAAATGTTTGAGTGAGGGTTACCAATAATATCAACAGAAACAATTGGGTCTTCAGTATATTCTAAAATACCTTTCATTGGGCCATCAGCAGCAGCTTTCATGGCAGCATTTACTTCTTCGGCAGTTACTTCTTTCTTAACAATTACAGTTAAGTCAGTCAATGAACCATCCGGCACAGGAACCCTTAGGGCGATACCATCTAATTTACCAGCAAGGTGTGGTAAAACTAAACCAACAGCTTTTGCAGCGCCAGTAGAGGTTGGGATGATAGATACAGCACCAGCCCTTGCTCTTCTTAAGTCGCTGTGAGGTGCATCTTGAATTCTCTGATCAGCTGTGTAAGCGTGAACAGTAGAGATGTAACCTTTCTCAATTCCGAAAGCATCGTCCAAAACTTTGGCCATCGGAGCCAAACAGTTTGTAGTACAAGACGCGTTTGAAACGATAGTTTCGTTGCCTGTTAATATTTCTTCATTTACACCCAATACAACGGTAGGGATATTTCCTTTAGCAGGAGCCGAGATCACTACTTTTCTAGCGCCAGCTTCTAAGTGCCCACCTGCTCCAGCTTGATCAACAAATCTACCAGTTGATTCAAGAACAACATCTACACCTAATTTACCCCAAGGCAAGTTTTTTGGTTCTTTCTCGGCATAAATCTTAATTTCTTTCCCATTTACAACTATACCATCAGCAGTAGAGGTTACAGTTCCATCAAATCTACCATGTACTGAGTCGTACTTCAAAAGGTGGGCTAGGGTAGCAGTGTCAGTTAAATCATTAATTGCAACTACTTCAACATTTTCTTTGCTCAATAATACTTTGAAAGTCAATCTTCCGATTCTTCCAAAACCATTAATGGCTACTTTTATTTTAGACATGTTCTATAC
This sequence comes from uncultured Roseivirgaceae bacterium, assembly GCA_964350505.1. Classification (GTDB taxonomy): domain Bacteria; phylum Bacteroidota; class Bacteroidia; order Cytophagales; family Cyclobacteriaceae; genus Roseivirga. The sequence continues at coordinate 20,432 of CAYGKL010000006.1, forward strand.
GGTTTTAAGAGTGATTGTTGTGGTGCAAAACTAACAAAGCCAAGCACCATTTCAAATATAAATCAAAGTAAGACTAATGAGAGTGCTTGGGAATCGATTGAAATAATTCAGTGCATTTTTTTTTGGTTTTAAAAATCCGAAATCTATATTTGCACACCGAAAAAATGGTCCGTTCGTCTAGGGGTTAGGACGCCAGGTTTTCATCCTGGTAACAGGGGTTCGATTCCCCTACGGACTACAAGTGTAGCTCAGCAGAAATGCTGGGCTTTTTTTATGTTCTTTGGGGAGCTGCCCTGCAATCTGGCCCTATGCTAAATTCTTCCACTGAAAGAATTCTAAACGCATAGTCCTCCTTCTGACTACAATTGGAGCTCAGCGGAAAGTATATGTGGAGTACCCCAGGAGGTAACGTCTAAGAATAAGAGACAATACTTTATGCGCTCACCCAGTTAATTGGGAAGGTGTATGATTAACTAAATATTTAGTTAATTAAAGCAAAAGAAAGCCCACATAGATTGTGGGCTTTCTTTATTAATTAAGTCTAAATATTATTCTGAAATTCATTCTAGATTTCACAGGGTTACCTCTTTGTTTACCTGGAGTCCACCTTGGTGATTCTTTCAAAACTCTAATGGCTTCTTCATCACATCCACCACCGATTGATCTAGTCACTTCTATATCAGATATTGCTCCTTGTTTATCTACTGTGAAAGCAAGGTAAACAGCTCCCTCAATACCCATTCTTTTTGCCTGACGAGGATAATCAAGATTCTTTTGAAGATACTTGTTCCATTCGCCCATTCCACCAGGGAAAGAAGCATTCTCTTCAACAATCATGAAAACTTTATCAGCCTCTTCTTCTTCGGGCTCTTCTTCAAAGACAATGTCTTCGACCTCTGTTTCTTCTGTAATTTCTACATCAAGGTCAATTTCAATTTCTTCTTCAATTTCTTCTTCATCAGGAATCTCAATGATTTGAGGTTGCTTGATTGGTGGCGGTGGGGGAGGTGGTTGCTCGGTTGGAGGTATTTCGGTTAATTCCTCAAAATCATCCGGAGCCATTCCTAGATCCATTAACTCACCTTCTTCGTATTGTTTCCACTCGAAGGCAGCTAAAGTGAATCCAAGGCTCAGAATGAGGCCAAGTGCCATGAACATGGTTGCCTTTCTGTTAACGTCCGCCTTTGGAGTCTTCTTTAATTCCATAACTTTATTATGTTAGATTCTAAAACTATAACATTAGTTTGTAAAACGCAAGCTTATTTTTGATAAAAATCATAAAAACAATTGCACCAAACAAGGCTCCTGTAAAATTTGCAATCAAATCATAAATATCTGACATTCGTCCGGGAACGAATTGCTGCAAATACTCAAGAACCAATCCGTAAATTAAGCATATTATTAATGCGCGGTTACGGTATTTATTTTTTTCTCCATCTAGTTTTCCTTTTAATTGATAACCAGCTAGTACCAGTAAACTAAAAATGAAAAAGACTCCGAGATGAGCTAACTTATCATAGGAGAGGAGCTTTGATTCTGGGAACGCATCTTGAGGCAATAACATCAATACTGCCAAAACTGCTCCCCAAATTCTTGAAGGCCAATAAGCCAAGGCCTTAAGCTTTTTCAACATTTAGCCTCCAATGTGTGCAGTATATTCATCTGCCGACATCAGGCTATCTATTTCAGAAGTATCAGAAAGTTTGATTTTGATCATCCAACCAGCCTCGTAAGCATTTTCATTTACTTTTTCAGGGGAGTCTTCTAATTCTTCATTGACGGCAATAATTTCACCGCTAAGAGGCATAAATAAATCAGAAACAGTTTTTACGGCTTCAACAGTACCAAAAACTTCATTGATACCAATGGTGTCTCCCTCTGTTTCAATCTCCACATAAACAATGTCTCCTAATTCGCCTTGAGCAAAGTCAGTAATACCTACGGTGGCTTCATCACCGTTGACCTTTACCCACTCGTGATCTTTTGTGTACTTTAAATCTGCAGGAACGTTCATATCGTTATTTCAATTTGTCCCAAAATTAAATGCTTTCGCGAGAATATCAGACATTATTGCGACAAACTAAATTGAATTCTTCCACCAAAGGTGGTACGGGCATTTAGGAAGCTCGTGGATACCCTTGGGTCGTTTATGTTTTTGTCGAAATAGAAGGTTAATAGTAGCGCTTCACTAATTTTATAATCAACCGTTGGGTTTATTCTGAAGATGCGAATTCCATCTGTTACTATGGGGTCTTCGCCTATTCTTCTCTGTACAACTTTTCTGTCACTAATGTTGAGCCCCATATTAAATCTGAGTTCATTGGGGAGTGATTCTCTACGACCATTAATCCTGAAGGGTATTTGAACTCCCGCTTTTGCAAAACTGAGATTGAGCTGGAATGCTTTATTCGACATTTCAGTAATTTGAATATTGGAAAGGTTGAGGGCCATGTTTCTTTCTCTATTATAATCGAGCCGTAAACCCCAACTACCTTTTGTCCGGACATTCACTCCTATGAATGGAGCCATTTTTTCTGTCATTATTACCTGTTGGGCTAAATAGACAGGGACTAGGTTGCCATTTTCATTAAATTCCGATGCTAGGCCAGCTTCTCTTAAGTTATTGTCAAGGGTAAGTCCTGAGGTGTACAAAGGTGAATTAACGAAGTTAGCTACATCATAGGTACTACTATAAGCATGACTGAGTGAGATGGTACTGAAAATTTCGCTGAGTGCCTCAATTTTTGAGAGGCCGTTGTAGTTCAAACTCCAGTTTGGTATTGGGAATTTCGGAAAGGGACTACTATTAATAGTCTCAGGAGATTTACCTGAATAGGCAGCCACAAATGCTGGAATAACTACCTCCTGTGAATTTAAATCATAGTTTCCTGTGTTATTTAATCCGTCAAGTCTCTGCTTTATTATATTTCTGTAGGCTTCGAAATTTTGAAAAAGAGGGGAGTTGTTATTAACATCATCCTGCTCAAAAGCAGTTTTAATCATCATAAACGATATGCCGTAAGTTCCTGATCTATTAGGGTTGATGCTTATATAGCTATCCGATACAGGGTCGTTTCTGAAAATTTCCTGATAATTCTCCGTGAAATTCTTTCTCCCGGTAACGGTGATTCTGAAGTCTTGGAATGGCTCGACAAGAGCATCGTAACTGAATCTGGTAGCTTTATTTTGAGAGAAAGGATTTGTAAGGAATTCGCTAGGTGCGTACAGACTATTGCTCGCTAATATATTTCGAATGTTATTATCTTGAGAACCTAGTACAAAGCCAAGGCCCGGGTTTTCGAAACCTCTATCAAGTCCAAACAAATAAACATCTGGCATATAGCCAGGAAGCACAGATCCCTCTGCCTGGTTATAACTGAAGTTAATGCTACGCAGTGACATGAGCGTTCTCAAGAAGGTTTTGAGTATTGGAATTTCTGAAACCCCTTTTTTCTGAGTAGAGTCGGCTTGTTCATTTCTACTTCTTGATCGACTTCGGGAAGGTGTATTTATTTTTTGTAATCCTCCTATATTATTATAGAGTTTAACGAAGTCTATTTTCCCTGTAAGACCTATTTCTCTCGTGTTGTTTGCCAAATTACCTAAGGTGTCTCTTTGGCCTATCGCTCCAGCTTTCCAGTTGAAGGTGGTATTGTAACTAATGTCTGAATTGATCCATTCAGTCAATGGTATTTTATCGAAAGGAATAGTGTAACCTGCTCTTATATTATGAGTGTAATTCTTTATCCTTCCGAGTGTTTTTAGGTTATTCAATACCGAATCCCTTTTTATTTCAGTATTGATATCTCCCTCTGGTTCATCAATGATGGCATTAACAGAGGCGGTATAATCTAAGGTTATCCGTTCCGCAAGGTCCCAGTTCACCGCATAGCGCCTATCGAAGGTGAAAGATTTTTCATAATAAGGGTCTATACCGTCAATGCCTAGGTCTGAGTTTCTCAATTGCGTTTTGAGGAAGCTTCTGTTCAAATCTCCATTCACTGTTATAGAAGATGGAATAGGGTTGAAGTTGAAGTCTTTGAATATCTTAAGCCATCTTGAACTAAGGAAACCAACATTTTCAAAAGGGGCTACATTTAACGGTTTTGGGCTATAGCTGTAATTTACAGCACCACGGTAATTTCTAAAGTCGTAGGCAGCTGTATTAATGTTACTTCTCGAAATTTCGTTATAAGCATAGGTGAAGCTGAAATTCTCTATGGCCCAAGGAAGGTTCAACCTATTTTCACTGGTGCTTCTTTTCCTCACGTTAGAGAAATTGAAACTCCTCCGTTTTGAAATATCTACCACCTTATCGAAGTAAGTGTCTCTTTCTCCTTCATCATCAAAAGATGCAAGTACACCCTCTAATGGTAAATCAGGGTCTAAAGGATCGAATTGGGGAACCGATCTGGCATGTTCATAGCTGAAGTAGGCTGGGATTTCAAGTCCCCAATCTTCGGGAAAGAATTTGTGTAGTGCCAAGCTGGTTGAAATATCATATGCTGTGGTTTTTTCTCTGTTTCTTTCAGAAACTTTATCTGAAATTCCACCAAAGCCGACAGACGAGTGTGTATAAGTAGCGGTTACATTTCCGAGATCTGCTAGTTGAGCATCTATCCTCGCATTGGCTGCCCATCCAGATTTAGAATCGAAGTCAGTAACTCTCAATTCATTGGCCCATAAGTAGAATGACTTCGGCTCTCCATCTAGAGAACTCGGGTTTCTAACTCCAATCATTAAAGTCTGCACCGAACTCATATCCGGTCTACCTACTACGGTTACATTGTATTTTCCTACCGCCTGAGTATATGGTAAATTTAAATTCGCATTGAGTCGATTTCTCTCAGCTTTAACCTCATAGAGTTTGTTGAATTCAATGTCTATTTCATTTATTTCTGGCCAAATTAGCTCTGGAGAGAGGTCTCCAGGCTGTGTCATAGTGAGTGGCACTTCTATTTCATAATAGTTTTCTGTAAAGTCAGTACCCAATCTTAAAAAGGCCGTTACTTCGCCTGGTTGGAGATCATCTGGGCTATCTGCATGCAGGAACATTTTGATGCGACCATAATTGATCATGTCTTGAGTCACTGTTTTATAGACTGCTCTGGCATCTCTGTCTCTCAAATCTTCTACTTGGAGTTGAAGTGACTGCTCATTTCTCCTTCTCTCCACTATTGAAGTGTTATCTCTATCTCTTATTATACCTGGCGGAAGTACATAAGGAGGACGTCCATCTGCTGGTTGGCTATTGTCTTCTATATTCACAACACCTACCGTGAAGTTAGGGTCAGAAGGTTCTGGGATTTCGAAGAGGCCTTTTTCAAAGAGACTTTCTTGGAAGGTTCTCCATTGACTTCCTACCATTCTAAAGTT
>CAYGKL010000006.1:25907-43159 GCA_964350505.1 uncultured Roseivirgaceae bacterium
CTTCATCTTCAGATTTGAGTCCATCAAGCCCAACATCTTGATTGGTTCTTGCGCCTTCACTATTGTCAAATGCAGGGTTAAGGTAAGGTTGGTTTGTTACTCGGCCCCATTCGTTCGTTATTACTTTGCTGTCATCAGTAGAACCATCGGTTGGTAATCCTTGCTCATATGCATGCCTCTCATCTCGCATTAAATCTTCAGAAATACTTCCTAGATTAATGAACATTTTTCCGCCCGTTGTATTGGCCTTCGGTGCACCCCTACCATCGTCTATTAAACCTCGAGGATTTTGGGGAGTGCTGTTTGTTGAGTTGATGAAGGGGTCCATCATCCAAAATTCGATGTACTCGATATTGGTTTTGTCAAAGTCTACCTCATTGGTAATGGCTCTAACTATTGCCCCATGGTTCTTCTCTGGTTCTGGAAGTGTTCCGTCTGAGTTAAGATTGGGATTGTAGTTATACATACCTCGTTCAGCCGGGTAGTAGGCAATGTCGAAAGAGGGTTCGTTGACTATAATTTGTTGTGGGTCGCGTTTTATTACCTCTGTTTGCCCAACAGAGCGAACGTAGTGATTTTGCAAGTCGTCTGGTGTAATATTCTGAGGCCTATTTCTGCCAGCAGATCGATAAAAAACATTGTCAATTGTGTACCAAGCAATTCTTGCTCTACGATAATTGGCACCGAGTCTATCTGAAGTCTGATTAGATAAATCGAACCTATCATCATCGGTTTTTGGCGTTGAAGCCAGTCTCCAACTCTGCGCGTTACTTAGGCTGAAGGGCGTAACGGTGGCCTCAAAATCATCGATATAGGAGGTGCTTGTCCCTTCTACTTGGTTAGATGTTCCTGGAAAAAGTTGTGCGAATTCCCCACTCATAGTAATTCTAGATGGAGCTTTAGTATCAATGAATGGGAGAGCGTCTACCATTCGAGTCAATAGTCGAGAATCGGCACTGTAATTAAAATCCAATCCCCACATGGTGTTGCTTACGGGCTCATTGCCAATGTTCACTCTTGTTAGTTGTGGGCGTTCATTTAGGTGTAATAGGGTTAAGCCAATATTAGTGTTGTCATTGAAGACATAATCCATTCTAGTTCCCAGAAGGTTTCTAGCTTGAAAACTGAAAAGATCTGCCTTCTCATAAGTCACTCTTATTTTTTTTCCTGAATTAAGGATTGAAGGGTTTATAATAATGACTTTGCCTTGCAGGTAATCGACCGTATAGTCTGCGCCTTCAGATAATGTTGTTCCTCCGGCCGTCACCACAACACTACCCTCTGCTACCTGAAAGGCATTCAAGTTTATTTCATTTGTTGATCCTGATTGAAGGCTTCCCTTAATGAAGTACTTATTCAGTCTAGATACTAGCTGTGCATCTGCACGGGTTGTTCGGTAAAGTGTATCGAAAACATATTTTTCTTTTAAAAATTGCTCGGAGGGGAGGAATTGACTTTCCATTCTACTACCAAAAGGTTCTAGATATGGAAAGACTACGTATCCTCTATTGGGGTTGATGGTCACGTTTTCTACATAGTCAAAGTTTCCATCCTTTTGAGGGTCACCATTTTGATTGAGTTTGTCGAGCCCCATAATTTCTATGAGTGGAATGTCTTTGATGTTTTCACCTTCGTGCAAACTAGGATTATCAATCCCTGTATCATCATCCCTATAAATTACCCTGAGTTGAAAAGATTGTCTATCTATTCCTGCGGCATTTAGATTATAGATGTTCTTCATCATCAAATCCCATGTAGGCACGCGAGTATTTATTTTACTTGGTCGAAGTAATTTTAGAAAAATAACATCATCCTCAGAGCGGCCCTGATAGTCTTCGGTCATTTCGCCCACTTTATACCTTCTCCCTTGGTAATTGAATTCAAAGGATACGGCCAGCACTTCATCGTTTTGCAATTGACGGGTGAGAGAGAGAAAGCCTAATTCACTATTGAAGTAATACTCTGAAGGTTCGAGTTTTCTGGCGCCAGTAACTCTTTCAAAGTCTTGCCCTTTTTCGAGACCGTGTTGGTTTTCAAGAATAGAGCTTACCTGATCGGGCCTTCTGAGGTTTGGGTCATTGGTCAGGTTTTGGAAAAGGCTATTGGCATCATTGCTTGGCGGAGAATTAGCGTCTCCATTTCCAACGAAGTTATTTCCATCTTGAAAAATGACTTCTCCCTCACCCAAATCCATAAAGGCAGCAAAATTCCTGAGTGTTTGTGTATTGTTAGTTCTATTGAGTACGTAAACTTCAAGTCTACTGATTTGAAGTCCTGAGATAACGGTTGGGATGCTCCTCAACCAATTCTGATAATTGTCTCTAAAGAAGTGGCCAAGAAAGAAATGACGGTTTTCATCGTAATCACTGGCTCGAATTTGAAAGTCATTTCTCTGAACACCCCCTTCAACTTCAATGGACTCTGAGGTGCCTCTTTGAGAGGCTGCAAGAGCAGTTACATAAAGCCGGCCAAATTGAAGCTGAGTCTTAAACCCGAATAAGTTTTGTCCGCCAGTTATTAGGCTGTTGGCAATGGGCAAACTGACATTACCAATTTCCATCGCCTTGATGATATCTGATTCTAGACCAGAGAAATCTACCTTCAGCTCGTTTTCGAAATCGAAGGAATTGTTATTATCGAAATTTGCATTGAGTTTGAGCTTAGTTCCGATGGTTCCATCTAAACTCATTTGAATATTCTGGTCGAATTCAAAAGTCCCGTTTCTCTGTTGTCGGATGGGGATGGCTGGGTTGTCTACTCTTTGGAAGCGACCTCCAAAATCTAGCTGAACAGTTCCGTTTGTATTAATGAGTATTTGGTCTCCCCCAAAGAGTCTGTCGAAGAAAGGGTTAAGGGCAATAGGGGGTATGAGTCTTCCTCTGTTGCCAACAGCACTTTGGCCATCTCTGGCCTGCGATTTTTCCTTAAAAAACTCCCTGTTTCCAGCTTCTATTTTCTTTTGAAGAGCGGCATTAAAGGGCACATATGCTGGTGGTCGAATGAATTGACTTCCCAGTTCTTCTGAAACAATTATGTTTTTACTCGTATCAACCCGATAATTCCTATTGTAGTAAGAGGGGTTGTTAAACAGAAGTGGTGAGTTCAGTGGCTTTCTGTAAAGAGGATCTCCAAAAGGGTATCTAGGCCTGTAAATAGGGTATTGAGAAGGTTTGTACTTCACAGTATCAGCTTGGGTGGCTGTTGTGTCTTGGTAATCGGCATAAGCGGGCATAGAAATGCCGCTGGCTATCATTCCAAGGATGAAGACGATTAATATTTTTTTCTTGTTATTGATCAAGACCTAAGAAATAGCTCAAGCTGCTTTTAGTGCCAACTTTATCAATGCTTCCAGACTAATTTCTCCAGAGTTCTCTTTCAAAATCTTCTCAATACTCTTCTGGGCAGCTGTTTTGTTAATGCCTAAGGTTACTAACGCTGCTAATGCCTCATTTCTTATAGCATTTCTTCCAGATGTTGGAATATTTATTAAGTCTCCTGATCCGGCTGATTTTCCAACTTTATCTTTTAACTCAAGAATTATCCTTTGAGCTGTTTTGGCACCAATTCCTTTTACTGCCTGAATGGTTCTTACATCTTCACTTAAAATGGCTTCCTCAACTTCTTCAGGGCTTAAAGAAGAAAGTACCATAAGGCCGGTTGAAGGGCCTACTCCTGAGATTGAGATGAGGTGTTGAAATACGCTTTTTTCATGTTGGTCAGCAAAGCCAAATAAAACTTGTATGTCTTCCTTTACATGAAAGTGTGTGAACAGTTGGATGTTCTCTTGATCTTTAATTTTAGAGAAAGTGTTGAGGGAAATTTTCACCTCATAGCCAACTCCTTGAATATCAACGATAACATAGGTTGGGTCCTGGTAAGCAAGTTTACCTTTCAGATAAGCAAACATATTTTGGTTGGTCTTTTAGAAAAACAAAAATGGCAAGTAAAACCTGCCATTCCTAAAGTTAATAAGATTCCTTAAATAGGTCTTAAAACACCTGTTTTTCTATTAAGATGTTCTAAAGGTGGTAAGAAGAGATTCCATCTCACGAATCAACTCACGATGGTCTTCGCTCGGGTGAATAACAAAGCCTTCTATGTAGTAGAGTTTTCCCTTTTCTTCATCCACAAAAGTATAGCTCACAAAAGTACCTCCAACCGAAAAGTTGTTGGTTTTCCAGGCACCTTTCATTTCTACCGTGTAGCGGTTATTGAAGTTGATATTTCTGAAAACAGGATGCATATACTGGTTTTCGGTAAGCATAAATGATTCTGGGTTTTCAGGGTCGCCATAGATGTATTTTTTACCAATCTCATCTCGGAGTTTAATGATGTTCTCATGAGTAAACTCATCTTGTGACTTGTAATCTTTGGTATAAACAAAGAGGTTTTTGCTTGCGCCAACTGCAGGTAAAAAACGAGCCCACATAAAATCATCTTCAAGTACGGCCAGCTCATAACTGGCTGGAATTTTAATACTTACTCCCAGCTGGTTATTCATTCGGTTCACAATTGCCCTAGAGGCAGTAGACATTTTCAGGCTTTCTGATAGTCGTTCTTTTTCTGCAATGTTGAAGTAGTTCTGGATAACTGTGGCGTTTTCAATAATGTTATTCGCCAAAGTTTTATCGTCCTTACCGAAGAGCTGAAGTACTCTTTGATTCTTAGCAAACTGATTTTCTGAGGTTTGCATGAATCTACTAGGGTCATTCAAGATGGTTGCTTTAGACTCTTCACTAAAAGTGCCCTTTAACCACTTATCCGCTGCAGATTCGCCCTCTAAACTAACTACGTACACTAGGTTTCTGGCAATCTTGAAAATACGATTGAACTCAAAAGGTTCGATCACACGAATGGTGAACATTGGCTCAGGCCTTGTTAGCCCTGGAACGGTCTCTCTAAAAACTTCTTTGATGGCGTCTCCAAGTCCCGCATCATATTTTCTTTTGTTCATTACAATGACAATCTCTCCTGGATCGCCAGCTGCATTAGGCAAGTATTGATCGTTTTTGGCTTTGGCCGTACCATCTCCCTCCACGTCAAGTTGTGCACCTTGTTTCTTGTCAGTACATGAGAGTGACAAAATGGAAATTAAAATGAATGCTGCTATTCTTTTCATAACGCTTATGTTATCTGGAATTGAAGGAAATCAATTCTAATTTTATTCGCAAGAAAAACTACTAAAAGTTTAGTTGATAGAATTTACTTAACCAATTCTAAGCTTCATGCCTGGTTTGATGGAATTGCCATTCAGGTTATTTAATTCCTTGATTCTGTCAATACTCAACCCTTTATACATACGAGAAATATCCCAAAGGGTGTCGCCTGGTCGCACAAGATGAAGTTTTGAATCTGGGATAGGTTGATCGCGAGTATTCTGGCTTACCGATGTTGCGTCATAGAAGTCGGGTCCTGTATAGATTTCAAGTTTCTGACCAACTCGAATCATGGATCCCCTAATTTTATTCCATGCCTTGAGGTCTTCCAGCTTCACTCGATGTTTTCTTGCGATAGTACCCAATACATCGCCACTTTTCACCCTGTAGACTACTTTCTCTTTGCCGAAAGTACTACCAGGCATATTCTTAGCTATTTTTTCAAACTCAGTTTTGTCGGCCTCTGCTTTGGCTAGAATTTCAGTTTGTCTAGAGTAGAATTTTCTAGACAGTTGCTTTGGTATTTTTAGTTCAAAATCTTTGATATGAGCTGGTATAGCTCCTTTTTTAACTGCTGGGTTTAGCTGGCTGATGAGTTCTAAATCGATGTCACTTTCTTCAGCAAAGGTCTTTAGATAAATGAACTGATTTGTTTTCACAACTTCGTATTCGATAGGATAGAGGCTTTCTGTAGCGTAAATGTTGTGAACATCTGCATACTCCATGGCATAAGCCATTGCTGCAAATTGGGGTACGTAAGATCTCGTTTCTCTTGGGAGAAACCTGTAAACTTCCCAAAAATCGCTTTTATTTCCTGCCCTTCTTTGCGCTCTCCATACGTTACCAATACCACTGTTGTAGGCAGCTAAGGTCATTTTCCAATCTTTGAAAATCCCATAAAGCCATTTGATGTATTTGCAGGCGGCTTCAGTCGATTTTTCTGGGTCCATGCGTTCATCAATGTACCAATCGATATACAAACCTTGCTCTCTTCCAGTAGGTGCCATAAACTGCCATAAACCGGCCGCTTGAGGCCCAGAGACTGCTTTAGGGTTTAAGCCCGCCTCAATAATTGGGAGGTATTTGAGCTCTTGAGGTAGTTCATATTTGTCTAGATATTTCTCGAAAATGGGGAAGTAAATTTCTTTCCTTCGAAGCATTTCGCGGGTATATTCTCTATCCCGAACCGTGAAGTAATTGACAAAAGCATGCACTCTATCATTAAAGGCAATGTCTATTTCTAAGTCTAAATCATTGTAACGTTTTTCAATTTCTTCATAAGAAATATCTGGGGCATAATCATAAATCTCATGAAGAGCCAACTGCTCTTGAGCTTGCGAAAGGCCAAAGGAAATGAAGAATAAAAAGGCTACGAGTATCTTGTTCATAGACTGCTTTAACGTGATTTGTTTTGCAGGATTTCCGAAAATGCAAAAAGTTTTTCTTCCTCGAAAGCGCCAGCCATAATTTGCATGCCAATTGGTAAATTTGCAAGGTCTTTTCCAAACGGAATTGAGATGGCTGGAATTCCTGAAATAGAGGCTTGGACTGTAAATAAATCGGACATATACATCTCTAAAGGGTTTGCATGGCTATTTTGTTTAAATGCCGTGGTTGGTGTAGTTGGGGTTATGATAAAGTCTGTGGAAACTAATATTTTTTCAGTGGCTTGTTGTATGAGCTTACGTACTTTCTGAGCCTTGGTAAAGTAGGCATCATAATAATCGGCACTGAGTACAAAGGTGCCTAGCATTATTCGTCTTTTTACTTCTTCACCAAAACCTTCTGTTCGAGACAGTTTATACATAGACTCTAAGTCTTTTGTTTTTTCGCTCCTATGGCCGTAGTGAGCGCCATCATATCTAGATAAGTTGGTACTTGCTTCTGCGGTGGTTAAAATGTAATAAGTAGGAAGAATATAGTCTGCAAATGGAAAATCTACTTCTACCAATTCATGGCCTTGATCGGTCAATTGAGAGATGAGTTTTTGATAAGCTGCTTTAACCTCTGGTTGAATGCTATCACTTGTTAAAAGCTCTTTGAAGTAAGCAACTTTATAGTTTTCATTTATTTGTGCCTTCGCAAAACTCGGTACTTCTTTCGAAGAGCACGTTGCATCATGATCATCCGGACCTGCAATAGTTTCTAGCACTCGAGCATTGTCTTCAACAGATTTAGAGATTATACCTATTGTATCGAATGAGGAGGCGTAGGCTAATAAGCCCCAGCGTGAGATTCTTGAATAAGTAGGTTTCAAACCAATAACACCACAAAAAGCTGCGGGTTGTCTTACAGAGCCTCCGGTATCGGTTCCTAAGGAAACGAGACACATATTGGCTGCCACTGCCGCTGCAGAACCGCCAGAAGATCCGCCTGGCACGAGTGAAGGGTCTAAAGGATTTTTGGCAAGGCCATGAGCTGAGTTCTCATTAGATGAGCCCATTCCAAATTCATCACAGTTTTGCCTACCAATTACAATGGCATCTTGGGCCAATAATCTTTTTACAACTGTTGCTGAGAACTGAGACTCGAAACCTGATAAAATCTTACTCGATCCGCTTACTTGGTGTCCCTCGTAGCAGATCAGGTCTTTAATGCCAAAAATTAAGCCGGCTAAAGGGCCGGCTGAGTTTTCTTTTAATTTCTGATCTATTTCCTGTGCTCTTAGTTTTGCTTCTTCAGCATAAACTTCTACAAACGCATTGAGTTTTTCTCCGTTCTCAATGTTCTGTAGGTAGTAATCTACTAGCTCTGCACAGGTTAGTCGATTTTGCTTAAGGTCATTTTGAATCTCATCTAATAGATGATAATCCTTCATTGAACCTTATTGCTTATCTATTTCTTTACCTGCATCGTCTACCTCTTTCTTAATTTCTTTGGTAGCGTCTTTAAACTCTCTGATTCCCTTACCAAAACCTCTTGCAAGATCTGGAATCTTTTTGGCTCCAAATAAAAGTAGAACAATGAATAAGATTACGAATATTTCGGGTCCTCCCGGCATACCTATCGCTAAAATTGTTTCCATGGACATAAATTTCAAGTTGTCAAAGATAGGCAAAAACTAAGATTTCAAGTTTAGAAAAGAAATTTCTTTCTGAATAGTCTTCGATGCCTGGTCTCCATTCAACTAACGCAAAGAGTGAGATAGTGTTTGATTAATTGCTTTTGCGTTGAAGCCAAGCCTCAGGATTAACAGTACCGCCAACCGCATTGATCCTAAATTTCATCTCTGAAACATTCTCGCTATTTGTAAGGACTTGGCCTAAGACTTGACCTGACTGTATTTGCTGTCCATTTTGCACAGTAACAGCTTTTAGTCTGGAATAAGAGGTATAGTAATCTCCGTGCTGGATAATGACAGTTATCCCTTGGCCTTGAATGGATTGAATAGCGATGATTTTACCAGGAAAAACCGCTTTAGCATAGGCATTAATGCTGGTTTGAATGTCAATTCCTTTATTGTTGATCTGTACTCTTTTCAAGGTCGGATGGGAATGAAGACCAAATTTTGATGATACAAAGCCTTCATCAACTGGCCATTGAAGTTTGCCTTTTTCTTTTTCAAATGCCGATGTTAAGGCACTCATGTCTATGTTAGCTAAAGCCGCAGCCCTTCTTTCCGCTTCAATAATATCTTCAATCTTGCTAGTAAGTTCACGTTCAGACTCTCTTTGTTTATCTAACTCCTGACGGATACGAGTTTCTTCTTGCTCCAATTGAGAGACAACTCTTTTCTGTTCAGACTGAAGTCCTTCTAGTTTTTGATTTTCAGTAAGTTCATCGTTGAGCAGCGCTTGCTTGTCATCTTTCTGCTGTTCAATTTCCTCAATCTGATCATTGAGATTTTGTTGAACAATTTCAATTTGCTTCACCTGTTTTTGTCTTGCTTCACCGTATTGTTTGATATACCTCATTCGCATGAAAAGCTGATTGAAGGTATTGGAGGCAAAAAGAAAAGTAAGCTGATTGAAGCCAGAGCTAGATTTTTGAGTGGCATAAATCATCTGAGCATATTCCTCTTTCAAGGCCTGAAGGTCCTTCTCCATGGCGTTGATGATGCTCTGGTCTTCACTTATTTCTTCATCTAACAGACTGACTTCTGAATTGATTGCCCTGATAAGGGAAGAGCGTGAAGATATTTGGTTGTTCAATGCCCGTAGCCTACCAAGCGAACTGTTTCTCTTTTCTGCAGTTTGACTCAGGATCTTTTCATTCTCCTTAATTTTTTTGAGAATTTCTGCCTTTTGTTTTTCGAGTTGAACTCTGTCATTTTGAGCCAATAGATTAGAACCTCCAAGTGAGGAAAGAGTAAGGAATAAGATGACAAATATTCTACTAGCGCTTTTCATACCTGTCTGGAATACTGAAAGGAAAACTAAGGGTTTCATCTTCAATTTTAACCCTGTTGTGCTCAATGTCTATTTCGGCTTGTTCCTTTTTACCTTCTTTAAAATAAGTTAAAGTCATAAGGGCTTTATAGGCAAAAGGCTTTTCATCTAATGGTTTAAAGTCTCCATACTTCAATTCTAAGGTGTTCTCATTCCTTATTGAAGTAGCGAATACATTTTCCAATCTTCTGTTTTTGGAACTTACCATATTACTCACCCTTAAATCTCTTACGCGCTGGGTAACATAGAAATTGTTATTCTTTTCAACAATATCATCGTTTTTTGTTAGTGGGATGGGTAAGTCGCCAATGATGATCGCCTGAAAAATATTATAATTGAAATCGAATTGAAACTTTTCATTGAGCTGCTCAAAGCTGTACGAATATACTTCTCGATTGATGCGATCCATCAGTATCACTGAATCTTGAGTGATTTGACCTCTTACTCCTTCAATACCAACGCCATTGCTCAAAGTGAACCAGATAAGGCTGTCTTTTTTAATGCGAACAGTTGCTGTGGCTTTGGTCTTCTCATCTCCGTTTTTGTATTTGATTTTGGAGCGGGTTGAAAAGTATTCATAATCTACTTCTTCAATAGTCAGCACTTCTTTGGGAGTGAATTTGAAGCCTAGAAACCTTTTGTTGCAGCCACTGATGAGCAAAAACAGAAGGATGAAACTTAAGTAAGTTGCTCGTTTAATTGATTTTTCCGCTTGCAATTTTCTGATCTATTTTTTCTGAGGCTCCTCCAAATTCTTTGGCTTTCTTCCAATACTTCATGGCTGCTTCATCCACTTTTAATTGATAGAGGATGTCACCATAAAGTTCAACTGCTGCTCCATCTCTATTGTCTTCAAATGTATGAATATTCTGTAAGAGTAAGAGAAAAGCTATATTGTAATCACCTTGCAAATAAAGTCTTGCAGCCTGCGTGTAGATGTTGTTAAGCTCCTTTGGCTTAGCTTTGGCTTTAGACTTTTCAGACACATCTGTTTCTTCATCCTTTTCTATTTCTTTAATCTTCTCCGGTTCTTTAACCTTCTCCGGTTCTGCTGATGCCTCATAGGTGTAGCTTTCTGTAAACAGACCATAGCTTAGCGCAGTTTCAGGATGAATGACTTCGAGTTTTAGGGCCTGGTCAAATAGTTTTCCAGCAGTATTAATATTGTTTTCTAATAATGCGATTTCCGCTTGTTTACCTAGAATTTGACTTTGAAGCAAGGCATTAGACCTTGTCATTCTAGTGGCTTGGTTCAATAAATCTTTGGCTTCATCAGGTTCATCTAACTTTATTTTTGCACTGGCTAAGTAGATGTAGAAAATTGCTTGATTCGGATAAATTTCTAGGGCTTCTTCAGCATCTGCGCTGAGTGTTTGCCAGTCGCCAGCCTCATATTCATAGGAAAGTACTTTATCCCAAACCTTGAAGTCTCCTGGTTTAAGGTCTTTCAGTTGCTTGTAGCGATTCATAGCCTTAAGTTGATAAAGCGCTTTTTGATCACCAGAAGCTATTTCGGCCAACTTGGTGTAAACATAGGTGCCATTTTCTATGGCTAAGGCTTCATCGGGGTAAAGGTATTCTAAGTTAGATTGGAGGCTATCAACTAAATTAATTGGAATGTCCTCCTTGGTTTGTATTAGCAATTGACCAAGTAAAAGCGTCTTGTCTGTCAATGTGGCTTCAGGGTCTCCAAATGACTCAATTAGGAGTTGATATTTAGCTTTTGCCTGTCCATTGCCAGCATATAAATCTGAAAGTAACAGACTCATTTCGGTAGTTTTATTGGGCTCTGCTTCAAGCGCGGCAATTGCTTTATCTTCTTGCCCTGCCTTAGAAAGTAAGTTAGCATACTGATATTTCAGGTCCATGTCTGATGGATAATCTACAATAAGCTTTTCCATTAAGCCTAGAGCATTTTTTTCCTTCGACTCCTGCATATACATTTCAACCAACTTCATGCTTTGGTTTAGGGTGAGGCTATTCTCTTGTTCGAAAATATCGATGGCTCTTTTAGCGGCTCCTATGGCCTGATAGGTATTGGCTAGTTCTATTAAATAGGCTTGAAAATCGGTGGTGTTATCCACCATCAATTGATAGAATGAGGTGGCTCCCTCAGTATTTCGATCGGCCATTTCCAATTGAGCTCCAAGCACATAATAGTATTTGTTGTCTTTGACCAGGTTAATAGCTGATTTTATAGCCTCTAAGCCTTTTTTTGTATCGTTCTGTAAAAGATAGATTTCAGCTTTTTTGAAATAGGCAGCGTGGTTTTTATCATCTACTTCTAAAGCCTTATTTAAAAATGCTATAGCTCTTTCATAGTCTTCAAGCAGAAAGAATTTTTCTGCCTCAATCAACATGAATTCAGAATTGGCCTGGTCGTATTTGGTGGTTTCTTCTTTGAGTTTTTCTTCCACATTTTGGGCAAGAGTTATGGAAGCTGACAATGTCAGAAGGATAGTAGCAATAACAAGTCTAGAAGATTTCAACTCCACAATTAATACACGCAACGACTTTACAGATAGATAAGTTTGGCAAACATGATGAAGCAGTCTATGGTTTTACTCCAACGGTTTTATAGTTCAAGGACTTACCTTCTCTGAGATACATAAATACCGCAAAAATTGCAGTAACAAGCAAGTCAATTCCATATGAAAGCCATTGATTCTGAACAAAAATAAAGTCTGCCGAATAAACAACCGCTAGGCCGAGCAGAAGGTATAGGACAAGTGGTTTGAAATTATATGGAATTGGGAAAAATCGTTTACCATTCCAATAGCACAGGCAACACATAACGCCATAACAAATAAGTGAAGTTATAGCACTCCCATAAAAACCCAAATAGGGGATAAGGAGTATGTTACCAACCAGAGTAATGACAGCTCCTATAAGCGCATAATAAGTACCAAAGATGGTTCGGTCTTTAATTTTGAACCAAACACTTAGGTTCACATAAATACCGTAAAGAAGTTTTGCCAATAGAAGAATAGGTAGCACAAAAAGTGCTTCCTTATATTCGGGCTGTCTCAGAAACAGGTCACCAATCAGGTCTTTATTCAAGGCAACTGCGGCCATTATGAGTATATTAAACACCACGAAGTAGTGCATGATTTTAGCAAAAAGAGCAGGGGCCTCTTTACTCTCCGCATGGTTGAAGAAAAAGGGCTCCGCGGCATATCTAAAGGCCTGAATACCCAACATCATAATGACGCTTAGTTTTACTGCGCTGGCAAAAACACCTAAGGTTTCAAATCCTGAAATCGCCTCCATAACAAGACTATAGCCTTGATCATTAAAAATGCCTCCAAGTCCCATTAAGAAAATCGGGAAAGCATAGTTGAACATTGGTTTGAAAGAGGGCCAGTGAATCCTCAATTTCAGGCTGCGGAATTCTTTCCACAAGAAAGGGAGATAGAGTGCATTGGCTATCAAGTTAGCCATGAAAATGTAGCCCACACCATAACCTCTTTGGTAAAAGCTTTCTATAAATGGAGTAAGAGAAGATAGGTATTTACCGTCCAGAATGTCTGGAAATACAATGATGAAAAGCAGGTTGAGAATAATGGTGATAGAGATTACTCCTGTTTTAATTAGAGCAAACTTTAATGCCTTTTCCTCTAGTCTGAGCTTAGCAAAAGGTATAGCCACTATGGCATCAATGAAAAGAATAACAGCCATGTATTGAATGTAAATAGGCTGAATGTTTTCACCTTTTAAGGCTGCAAGTCCAGGTGCTGAGATAAATAAAAGCGCAGAGATAATTAGTGATACAGTCAAAACAGCTGTGCCCGCATTATTGTACGCCTGCTGTTTGTCATCCTTTTTACTGAAACGGAAAAAGGCCGTTTCCATACCAAAGGTGAAAATGATCAGACAAATCCCGATAAGGCTGTATAAATAGCTTACGCTACCATATTCTGACTGCCCAAGCCTTGCCGTCCAAATGGGTAAAAGCAAAAAATTGAGCACTCTTCCCAGAATACTGCTTATCCCATAGTAGGCGGTTTGTCCTGCCAGTTTTTTGATTTGACTCATAAAGGTGAGTGGAGCATTGTTCTACCCAATTTTCAATATAAGACTTTCATTTATGAAAGTTGAAAATGCCATGTAATTCCTGATGCTAACGAGTAGTTCAAGCAAAATGATATTTAAAACAAGGCAATTATTCTCCTTTAAATTGAGCTTTCCTCTTTTCTAGAAAGGCAGTAGTACCCTCTTTCAGGTCATAGGTTTTGGTGCAAGCTGCAAAACTATTGGCTTCTGTCTGGTAACCATTCTCTTGTTCGTTGAAAACAGCATTCACACAATCAATCACAAGGCCTATGGCTATTGGAGCCTTTGAGGATATTTTTTTAAGGATTTCTTCACACTTGATGATGCCATTTTCTTTATTGTCTACCACGTGGTTGGCAAGTCCTAAGCTTTTAGCTTCATCAGCGCCAATCATATCGGCTGTCATACAAAGTTCAAATGCTTTAGCTTTTCCTACGAGTTGTGTCAATCTCTGAGTTCCACCATAGCCAGGGATGATTCCCAATTTAACCTCAGGCTGACCGAATTGTGCCGTTGCGGTAGCCACTCTCATATGGCATGCCATTGCTAGTTCGCAACCACCACCTAAAGCGAAACCGTTTACCAAAGCTATAACTGGCTTGTGGCAGTTTTCGATAGATGCGAAAACTTCTTGACCACTTTCAGCAAATTTTCTGGCGTTTACTTCTGAAAGGTCTGCTATTTCTGAAATATCTGCTCCAGCAACAAAGGCTTTTTCACCTGCACCAGTGATAATTACTCCTTTAATTGCTGGGTCATCATAAACCTGCTCGAAGGCTAATTTAATTTCTTCAATCGTCTGAGAATTAAGCGCATTGAGTTTGTCAGGCCTGTTGATGGTAAGGTGAAGAACACTTTCTTTATTATCAAAAATAATGTTGCTGTAAGCTGTCATAATTCATTGAGGTAAGCTGCAAAGATAATAGCCCATTGGTGGAAACTAAAAAAATGATTTCCGCTTGCATAAAAAATAGGCCATCGATATGGAGAATTTTGAGATTAAATTCCAATTACAAACATTGGTGATTACATTTGCGGCCATAAGTTGAAACCCCACAAAAATGAGTAAAGCACAGAGAATTACAGTTGCCCATGGCGATGGCATCGGTCCTGAGATCATGGATGCGACTATCCGCATAATGGATGCAGCTGAAGTTGGACTTGAATATGACGTCATAGAAATTGGAGAGCAAGTTTATAAAGCTGGCCACAAATCTGGCATTAGTCCTGAATCTTGGGAGACTCTGCGAAATAACCCTGTCTTTCTTAAAGCTCCAATCACCACTCCTCAAGGTGGAGGTTATAAGAGTTTGAACGTAACCATCAGAAAGTCATTAGGTCTATTTTCTAATGTTCGTCCATTTAGATCATACCCTCCTTACGTGCCATCTCACTTCCCACACATGGACTTGGTCATTGTTCGGGAAAATGAAGAAGATCTTTATGCTGGTATAGAGCATCAGCAAACCAGTGAAGTGGTTCAAACATTGAAACTTATTTCAGAACCTGGTTCAGAAAAAATTATCCGTTATGCCTTTGAGTATGCAAAAGCTTACAATCGCAAGAAAGTAACTTGTATGACGAAGGATAACATTATGAAGCACACCGATGGTCTTTTTCATAAGGTTTTCAACGAAATAGCTAAAGAATATCCAGATATCGCCTCTGATCATTGGATCATTGATATCGGTTCTGCGGTTGTAGCATCTAGGCCTGAATCTTTAGATGTTGTTGTTACGCTGAACCTTTATGGTGATGTGATCTCAGACATCGCAGCAGAAGTAGCTGGTTCTGTGGGTATGGCAGGTTCTGCCAACATAGGAATGAACCATGCCATGTTTGAAGCTATCCATGGTTCCGCACCAGATATTGCCGGACAAAACATAGCCAACCCATCGGGTCTTTTAAATGGAGCTTGCATGATGTTAGTTCAGATGGGTAAAGCAGACAAAGCTGAATTAATTCAGAATGCTTGGTTGAAAACATTGGAGGATGGGATTCACACGGGTGATATTTACCGTTCTGCTATAAGTGTTGAGCGAGTAGGGACGAAGGAATTTGCCGATGCTATCATAGATAGATTAGGTCAGAAGCCAACTAAATTGAAGGCTGTTCACTACGATCCAAATGTATCTATTAAGATAGATGTGAAGGAAAAGCCTGCTAAAAAGAAAGAATTGGTTGGTGTGGATGTATTTATCGACTGGAGAGAGGGTGATAGAGATGCCGATGTTATAGGCGAGAGATTGTTGAATGACGCTTCAACCGAAAGACTTAGGCTTAAGTTGATCTCAAATAGAGGTGTATTGGTTTATCCAAATGGTATTCCTGAAACATTCAAGACTGACCACTGGAGATGTAGGTTTACCAACCCAGGTGGTGAGATTTTGAAGAATGACGATGTGCTTGAGTTGTTAGCTAGTGTTCAAAAGGCTGGTTTCGACTTCATCAAAACAGAGCATTTATACCACTTCGATGGAGAAAGAGGTTACTCGCTAAGTCAAGGAGAGTAAAAGGAAATAAGGAAAGCCAGTTCACAAGAGCTGGCTTTTTTATTACCAATTGAATGCGTTTTGGGTATAAACCCCTTTGTCTTTTAACTGATACTCATTTTCATCTGAGGGAAGAGTAGCTGTCATTTCAAAGGCAACTTCCCAAGTACTATTGTTCTTCTTTTTACCACTCACATTCACACTTTTGAAAGTAAAGGCCTCGAAATAGCAAAAGCACGCTCGAGTATAGTAAACTTCAATATCGCTGTCGGTATTGAGGTCTGAAGTTTGGAATTCAAATTCATTAATGTCCGAAGGTATTTCAACCCAGAATATTTCGCTTAATTCATCATCGGCTATATATTCCTCATCGGGATGTGTGAGTACATAGCGAAATATTGTTTTCTCACCAGACTCCCAATTTACATACATGCCCACATTGCTATCAGGTGTTGAGAGTTCGGCCGATGTATAGAAAAATCTTTCAATGCTACCATTAGTTGTTTTATCAGAGGAGTTAATGAGAAGCGTTGCAAGTAAAATAATTAGACTTCCTTTCATACAATTCATTTACTCACAAAGACACGAGTTGAAACCAACTGGTTGTAATCTATTGCCCAAATAAGAACTAATTACTTAGATAGGTCGAAGTATTTAGGAAGGTTCTCCAGAATGTCTTTCGACATTTGGTCGATAGAATAGTCTGGTTTCCAACCCCAATCTTCCCTTGCAATAGAATCATCAATACTGTTTGGCCATGAGTCAGCAATTTTCTGACGGAAATCTGGAGCGTATGTCATCTTGAATTCAGGATAGAACTTTCTAATGGATTTAGCCAATTCTTCGGGAGTGAATGAAAATGCAGAAACATTATAGCTAGAACGAACTTTTACTTGCTCTGCTGGAGACTCCATTAAACTGATGGTTGCTTTGATGGCATCTGGCATGTACATCATTGGAAGAGATGTGTTTTCAGAAAGGAAGCAACTGAAAGTTTCTCCTGCGATTGCCTTATGATAAATATCAACGGCATAGTCGGTAGTGCCACCACCTGGCAATGACTTATAGCCGATAAGGCCTGGGTATCTCAATGATCGAACATCAACTCCGTATTTCTTGAAATAGTACTCACACCATCTTTCACCAGCTTGTTTACTGATTCC
>CAYGKL010000006.1:43259-55824 GCA_964350505.1 uncultured Roseivirgaceae bacterium
AGCTGTTTCGTATTCATCACATCTAGCTGCTCATAAGCAAAATGTTTGATGGAAGGACTTGGGGATGAAATATCTGAAGCCACTACATTGTCTTCACCGAATAAATCCCCCAAACTCAATGTAAGTTCAGAGCCTAACTGCCCACTAGCACCAATCACCAATACCTTATCCATTTCTTATACGTTTTTGCGCTGCAATATTAATTAATAGGCCTTAGATGTAAAACGTTTGCATGATCAAAGGTGAATGAAATCTCATGTGTATATTTGCCAACCATGGAGCACCCCGATTTCAAAACTTACCTAAAACAGAAGAGAATTGATCCAAAATCATTTGCTTCTGCAGAAATGGAGGAATTTATGTCCCTGAAAAAGCTATATGATCAGGTACATCCCAACAGTTTCACTGCACAAAAACTTTTCTTAATAAATCCTTTAAGAAGGAAATTTCCTTTAAAGGAAGAGGAAGTAAAAACTGTGAGTCGTAAACCCATGGTGAAACCAAAAATTGTAAAACCTAAAACGAATTGATATGTACAGTACACTTAAACCGAAACTGGAAGCCGAAATAGCATCAATAAAAGAAGCTGGCTTATTCAAGAGGGAAAGAGTTATTACCACACCACAAGCAGCAGACATTAAGACTTCTGAAGGAAAAGAAGTAATTAATTTTTGTGCGAATAATTATTTGGGACTTTCATCTCACCCAAAAGTGGTGGAGGCAGCTAAAAAAGCCATTGATACCCACGGTTTTGGAATGTCTTCAGTTCGATTTATCTGCGGAACTCAGGATATCCATAAAGAACTAGAGCAGAAGATTTCTGAATTCTTGGGAATGGAAGACACGATTCTTTATGCTGCCGCTTTCGATGCGAATGGGGGAGTCTTTGAACCATTATTAGGTCCTGAAGATGCTATTATCTCTGATGCGCTCAACCATGCTTCTATCATTGATGGCGTAAGACTTTGTAAGGCCATGCGTTTCCGTTACCAGCATAACGATATGGCTGACCTAGAAAAGCAATTGAAAGATGCTAGAGATCAAGGAGCGAAAGAAATAATCATTGTTACAGACGGTGTCTTCTCAATGGACGGCACTATTGCACAATTGGATAAAATCTGTGACCTAGCTGACAAATATAATGCGTTGGTGATGACAGATGAATGTCATTCTACAGGTTTCATGGGCAAAACAGGAAGAGGAGTGCATGAATTCAGAAACTGTATGGATAGGGTTGATATCATTACAGGAACACTAGGCAAAGCTTTAGGTGGTGCTAGTGGAGGTTTCACCTCTGGAAAGAAAGAGATCATCGAAATCTTGCGTCAAAGATCAAGGCCATATCTTTTCTCCAATACTTTGGCACCTTCGATTGTTGGAGCATCAATTGCCGTATTCGATATGCTTTCAGAAACCACAGAGTTAAGAGACAGGCTAGAGTCGAATACCAAATATTTTAGAGAGAAAATGACAGCTGCCGGTTTTGATATCAAACCGGGTGAACATGCAATTGTACCTGTAATGCTTTATGAAGCACCATTAGCTCAGCAAATGGCAGATGCATTGCTTGATAAAGGCATTTATGTAATTGGGTTCTTCTTCCCAGTTGTGCCAAAAGGACAAGCCAGAATTAGGGTTCAGGTGTCTGCGGGTCATGAAAAGCATCATTTAGATCAAGCCATTGCTGCTTTTACAGAAGTAGGTAAGGAGCTAGGGGTTATTTAGTAATCTTCACGATCAAACTTTGACAAACTTTATATTCCGATTATAAATAAGGCCTCTGCTTTTGATTTGCTGGAGGCATAAGTTTGTTAAGGATGTACTAACACTAAGGTTGCCAGCCCTTCAAGGGCTGGCAACCTTATTTTTTGAGGCCATCTGAAGTTATGAGGAGCAATTTTTGATTAAAGCATGTACTTAGTTATTTTTAATAAAATTTTAAACTATGCATGCACAAACTTCTTCTATTTTTTATTCATTCTTATTCGTCTTCATTTTAAGCTGCTCCTCTTCTGTTGAGAGCGATGTTAATGAATCTCAAAAGCAACAAGCTTCTGATGAGTTCATTTCCTACAAACTACAAGAAGTAGAAAGAAAGGGCAAATGGTCAGATATCATCAAAGAGATTGAGATCACCAGATTAGAAGAAACTGACCAGACTTTGCTTTCTTATGTTTTCAACCTACACATGGTTGGGGACCAAGTGGTGTTTTCCAGCGGGGATGATAGTGATATTTACACTTTTAGTAAATCAGGAGAGTTCATCCAGAAAATGAATAGGAAAGGAGAAGGTCCCGAAGAATATGAAAGCATTCAAGGCTTATGGATGGAAGGAGAAACTGTTGCCATATATTCAAGAGGCAAGTATATAAAAAGGTATTCTCTCGAGGGTGATTTTATTAGTTCAGAAAACATTGATTACAGGGCTGGGTATATCCTGAAATATGCAAAAGGCTATGCCTTAGATATGTATTTTGCTACAGTGGACGATTCACTTTTTTATAATGTTGTTACGTTAGATCCTCAAATGAAAAGGAATGAAGTGCTGTTGCCTATGAAGCAACCCGAAGGGTTTAGTATTCGCACGAGCAATAGTACATTAACCGATTACAAGACTTCTTTTCTTTATCAGAGAATCATGTCCGACACTGTTTATTTGAAAACTGAAAATGGAATGGAACCAATGATTCATTTTGATTTTGGTTCTAATTGGTTTTGGAACTCAAATGATGCCAAAAGCAACATTTTAGATAAAATGTTTCAGTCTGAATTGACATGGAATCAGGTTTCCAACGTATCTCCCAATTACGCGTATGTTTCAGGAATGGGGGGTAAAGGATCAGGAGATACTTACCTAATTGATAGAACTACGAATAAGATGATTAAGATTGTTTACAGTTCTGTCGAAGAAGAAAAGTATTTTTTGAGAATAAGTAATTTAACTGATGAGGGAATCATTGGTTCTATGAGTTCTCTCGAGGTAGCTACTTTACTCAATGAGCTCGAAGACTCTCAATGGTCATTCACCGAAGGAACAACTCTGGAAGAGATTGAGTCTTCTGAAAATCCGGTTTTGGTTAGAGTGAAACTTAAGGATAGTAGCGAATGGTGATGCGCATAGACTAAGCAACATCCAAACTACTTTCTTCCTCCGGTTTAGTTTTGGCATTTTCTTTATCCCCTAGGTAGGCGTTGATGCGCTTTCTAATCTCTGGTACAGATAAGTTGCTGTCTATATAGCCATTGCGAACTAGTGAAATCTGACCTGTTTCTTCAGAAACTGAAAGTATCAGCGTGTCGGTCGCCTCAGACATACCTAAAGCAGCTCTGTGTCTCATTCCCCAGTGTGCTGGCAAATCTCTTTCACTCACGGGCAGAATACATCTGGCAGCTAAAATTTTACCTTGATAAATGATGATGGCGCCATCATGCAAAGGGCTGTACTTATTAAAGATTGAAATGAGAAGTCTTTTGGAGAGGGTAGCATCCAGTCGGTCGCCACTATCTGCATAAAATTTCAATTCCGAATTTCTGGTAAAAACAATTAGAGCTCCTGTATTGGTAGAGGATAGGCTTTTAGCGGCCTCGATAATCGGAGTAATATTGAAATGCTCTTTGGTGTCTCTTCGCTTCCAGATCATAACTGACTGAATGAGCCCATCCTTTCTGAAGGTGGTTTTACCCAGCACGATAAGGAATTTCCTGATTTCTTGAGAGAAAATGATGATGGCGGCTAATACACCGACACCCATGAACTGGCCAAGTATTCCGGCTAAGAGTTCCATCTCCGCAGCTCTTACAATTAAGTAGGCTAGGTAGAGTACTAGAAACCCAATGAGTACCCGAACGGCTACACTGCCTTTCAAAAGCTTATACACTTGGTAAAGCAGCACACTAACCAATAGAACGTCCAGAACGTCTATCCATCGTATGTCTAGGAATCCTATTTTGAAAGCGTAGATCAAGCGTTTAAGGCGTTATATAGTTTTATAGTTTCTATGGCTTCTTTCACATCGTGAACCCTCAGCAAGTTAGCACCATTTTGGAGAGCAATCATATTCAAGGCAGTAGTTCCATTCAAAGCATCTTCAGGTAGGCCTTCCAAAGTTTTATAGATCATAGATTTTCTGGAAAGACCTGCCAAAAGAGGGTAACCAAGTCTTTTAAGATAAGTCAAATTTCGTAGCAATTCATAGTTTTGGGCAATGCTTTTAGCAAAACCAAAGCCTGGGTCAATGATAATATCCGCAACTCCTAGTTCTTTCAACCTATTGCATTTGACTGCCAACTCTTTTCCAATATCAACCAATAGGTTATTATATTGATTGAACCCTTTCATGGTTTGAGGAGTACCCCTCATATGCATAAGTATGTAAGGAATAGTGAGTTCAGCAACTGTCTCAAACATTTGGTCGTCCAAATTCCCACCAGAAACATCATTGATAATGTTGGCGCCAGATTCAACCGCTGCTCTTGCTACCTCAGATCGAAAAGTATCGACCGAAATTAAGGCGTCTGGGAACCTACTTCTGATCAGGCTTATTGCAGATACTGCTCGATTTTTCTCTTCCTCCACAGATATTTCAATGGCTCCAGGGCGAGTGGAATATCCTCCAATATCCAGGATGAAAGCCCCTTCAGCAATCATTTGATCTGCTTTTTTGATAATGCTGGACTCTTGATTTACTCGACTATCTGAATAGAAAGAATCGGGGGTAATGTTCAGTATGCCCATTACCTTAGGTTCATCCAGACTCACCAGATTTCCATGGATATTCAATGTGGTTTTAACCTCAAATAACTTATCTTTCGTGTTCAAGAATTCAGTAGACTTTAAATAATTAGCACCTTGGAGGAACAAACGGTAGGCGAATATAAACAAGTTATTAAGGCCTGTAAAGACATATTTTTAAAGAAGACTCAAGACTACGGAACCGCTTGGAGAATCCTTAGACTTTCCTCCATAACTGACCAGATTTTTATTAAGGCTCAGCGCATTCGGTCTATTCAAATGAAGGGGAAGCAAATGGTGGATGACGATATCTCAGGGGAGTTTATCGGCATTATTAATTACTGCGTTATTGCCCTGATTCAGATGGACCTTTCTGATTCAGATCCTCTAGAAATGGATGTTGAAACTTTGGAGCCACTATACGACAAGCATGTGAATGAAACCATGGCCTTATTAGTGAATAAGAATCATGACTATGGGGAAGCTTGGCGCGATATGAGGGTGAGTTCAATGACTGATATTGTTTTAATGAAATTGCTTCGTGTGAAGCAAATTGAAGATAATCAGGGTAAAACGATTATTTCTGAAGGCATTGATGCCAACTATCAAGATATGATCAATTATGCTGTTTTTTGTATGATCTTAATGGGATTCGCTAAATCATGAAAATATTCAACACTGTTGCCCGATATATTGTAGGTGGCCTCTTTATTTTTTCTGGTCTGATTAAAGTTAATGATCCAGTTGGAACCCAAATTAAGTTAGAAGAATACTTTACGGTTTTTGCTGTAGATATTGCTCCTTTCTTTGATTCCTTGAAGCCCTTAGCACTTTTCTTTTCAATCCTACTTTCAACACTAGAGGTAGTCTTGGGTATAGCCATTTTAATTAAGTACAGAGAAAAGCTAGTTACCTCATTGCTGTTAGCGATGATAGTATTCTTTACTTTCCTTACCTTCTATAGTGCATATTTTAACAAAGTAACCGACTGTGGTTGTTTTGGAGATGCGATTAAGCTAACGCCATGGCAGTCTTTTATTAAGGATATTGTGCTGCTCGTCTTTATTGTGGTCTTGTTTATTGGTCGAAAGGTGAATGATTTGAAAGAACCACCCAAGGCCAAACATATTGCTGTTGGACTTTCAACCGCCTTTTGCCTGACAGTCGCTTATTTGTCGATCAACCACCTTCCGTTCATCGATTTTAGAGCGTATAAAGAGGGAACGGTGATACAAGAAGCGATGTCGCCTCCAGCTGACGATCCTAATGAGGTGCCGAAAATTACGAACTATGCTTTTTGGGGAGATGAAGATGATTATACCATGGAGTCGCTCACAGGCAAAAAGCTGTTAATAGTGATTCACGATGTTGAGCATACCGAAACTAGGGCTTATCCTTTGTTAAATAGTCTGATCAGCTCTATTCAAAACGAAGTAGGTGTAGTAGCCATAACCGCTGCTGCTGGTTCTGAGTTTGAGGCCTTGAGGCACGATGTGCAATTGGCTCTCCCTTACTATTATTCAGACAAAACGCTTCTTAAAACCATGATCCGATCTAACCCAGGTTTGGTGTTGATGCAGGATGGTCAAGTGATTAAGAAGTGGCATTATAACGACATTCCAGATGCTCCTGAACTTCTTAAGGAGCTGTATTAATGGATGATTTTAACCAGAAGATTTTTTTTGTAGGCCTTGCTGGTGCTGGTAAAACAACTTTAGGCAAACAACTGGCAGAAAAGCTCAGCATTCCATTCTTAGACCTAGATGAAGCAGTGGTGAAGAAAATTGGAATGTCAATTCCGGAGTATTTTGAATTTCAAGGAGAGGGCAACTTTAGGCTGAGAGAAAAAGAGGCATTACATGATATATGTGCCACTCATGACAGCTTTGTACTTGCCACAGGCGGAGGTGCACCCTGTTTCCATTTTAATATGGATACCATGAATGAACATGGTAAAACTATTTATTTAGACGTAAGCCCTGGAGACCTTGCTCTTAGAATTTTGGAAGAAGGAGTAGAGAAACGTCCAATCTTCAAGAGTTACGATCAGATGGATTTGATCCAAGAGATTAGAGCATTGAAAGAGAAACGCGAGGAATTCTACAATCAAGCTCAAATAAAAATTCGAGACAATCAGATCACTGTGGAAAAGATTATCTCGAATTTGGGCTAGACCGATTGGTACTTAAAAGTGACTTTTACTTTTTCAAAAGGTCTCTGATTTCAGTCAGTAGCAACTCTTCTTTGCTTGGAGCCGGTGGAGCCGCAGGTGCAGCCTCTTCCTTTTTCTCCCATTTCTCCTTCATCTTGTTGTAAGCCTTTACAATCATAAATACTGCAAATGCTACAATTAAGAAGGTGAAGACGGTGTTAATAAACATACCATAATTAATGGCCACTTCTGCTGCACCCTCAGCTGAAGCTTCTTGAAGTACAACTTTCATTTTAGTGAAATCAACACCACCAAGTAAAAGTCCTATTGGAGGCATAATCACATCGTTCACTAACGATTTTGCAATAGCTCCAAAATAGGTGGCCATGATCAAACCAACGGCAATTTCTACCACATTACCTTTGGAAATAAATTTTTGAAATTCTTTCATTCGTGTTTTTAAAAAAGTTTAAGGTTGATTGTTCTGCCCTAAGGCAGGAAGAAAGATAGAAAAATAATCTTTTGTGAGGAATTGCAATTTAGCATCTTTTTCATTGTGCTAAATAGATTAGTTTAAAATAAATAGGGTGTATTGCTATTGCCTAGATAATTCTTTGCCCGACATAAGTTGGGAAATAATTTTAGTGGAAGGGTACTGCTCAAAAAGTACTTTGAGAAAAACGGTAATAGGTATAGACATTATGAGCCCTGGAATGCCCCAAATATAACCCCAAAGCATAAGTGCAATCAGAATGGTGATCACATTGATTGAGAAAGATTTTCCCATAAATATGGGTTCTAAAGCACCTCCAATAAGTACCTGAACACCAGTAGCACTCAAAGCGAAAAAAAGAAGCATCGAAGCAGATTCAATTTCTACAAAGGCAAAAATAGTCACGGTGATTACGCAGATAACGGAGCCTATCATTTGAACAAAGTTGATGAGGAAGGCAAACAGACCCCAAAAAATTGGAAAGCTAATGCCAAAAGACCAGCAGATGATGCCAGTTCCTACTCCCGTTAAAAAACTAACAAAGAACTTTACTTTAATAAAAGTGAGAAGATCTTGCTCCACTTTTCTGAAGGTCTTTACCGAGGTGAATTGTTGCTTGATGATGGTAGACCGCATGATTTTCTGAACATCAAACGATTCTGCCAAAAGCAGTAAAACAAAGAAAATTGTGGTAAGCAGCATCGATACTGTGCCACTTACGAAATCTACGGTTGGCACAAAGTTCTTCATAATGGCTTCTTTGCTGATTAGGCCTTTCAAAGTTTCTTCACCTCCTAAAAAGTCAATTCCAAAGAAGCTCTCCAAATTGGCGACTAGTAGGCCTAGTTTGGTTTTAGCCTGTTCGAAAAACTGATTATCTGTGGCTAGTATCTCTCTGCTAGAAAGCTGAATTAGCTCACCGAATAGCTTAAAGAAGGCAGCAATGATGAGCACAACCAAAATGATGTTAATGAACTTCGGAACGTTTTTTTTCTTCAACCAGCGCATTAATGGAAGAAAAATAAGCGCAATGAACATCGATGCTATGAGCGGTACAAAAATGAACGTAAGGGTTTTTAGAATGTAAAAAACCAGAGGCACTGCAATAAGCAATAAAAGGATGTTGGTGGTTTTGCGCTCGTTCATGTCTATTTTCTAACTGGCCGTAAAGGTATACCAGAAATGCTCAAAAACTGTTTCGGATTGACTTAATAAGTTTTAGTCATATTTTCATCCACACAGATAATGAAATCGGCCTGATTCAAATGCTCTGTATTGAGTTTAGTAATGTCTGCTTGTTCTACTGTTGTAATCGTGAGAATCTTCATTCCTGGTTTGAATTGGTTCAAGTACCAAATAATGCCTTCATGAAAGTCGGAATGATAAGAGCCATTATAATGAATGAACAATGAATTCGGTGCATGGTTGGTCGCAATAAAATGAGCCATTGTAGCATCTTTAGATGCTTGAGCTTTCACCAAGTTAGGCGTTCCATGCCCAGCCATCATGTCTAGTATGTTCACATATCTTGGCAAATTGGCATCGAAAGGAAAGGGTTGAGGCGCAATCCAAGCTTTCTCTTCCGTTGATAGGTTTTCAAGGGCCTCAAAACCTTCCTTATTCACCATACTGGCATATCTGCGAGGGATGTTAGTGGCAATGAATCTTAGGTCGTTATTCTTGGCAAAATCTATGAGCGGCTTATAATCAGTTTTGTAATTGTTCCACAAGCGAGCTAAAGTGTCAAGTCCCTTCTGGTTAATCTTTCCTTCCAAGTAATCATCTAATTCATCCTGATTATCTGTTTCCATCATCTCAGCACCAAGGACTAATTGTCTCGATTTCTGAAGTTCTGTGGTCACTTCCAATTGCAACCAGTGAGAGATAGGGTTATTATGTAGCTCGCCAAAGAAAACAGCATCTTGATCTGATAACTGCTTCATCATTTTCTTATAGCTAATTTTTTTGCCTTTGGCATTATAGATTACGTATGGCCCATTGTTTTGAGCCGAAGCTTGTAGTGCAAAAAATACAATGGTCAGTGTAAATAAAAATCTTTTCATGGCTTAGTTAGATACTCTGAAATTTAATTGGTCTACTCCTGTATTCTTAGAAATAGGATGATAGGCAGTAATAATTGCTTCATGGCTTCCCGTTTTTTCTAAAGTCAGTGTTGCTGTAAAAGTGTTTTCTCCGGCTATGGTCATAGGAATGGTTTTCCAATAGTCACCGTTAACATAGATGGCTGCTTCTACCTCCATAGTTTCAGAATCCCAAGTACCTCCTTCGGAGATGGTACATCCACACATCATCACAATGTTGGCTTTTAGTGCTACGATTTTATCTTTTTCAATTGAAAAACCCTGATGCGTTTGAGGAAAGAGTCCGTCTACCACAAAGCCGGGAATCTCTAAAATAATACCTTCACCATCCATATGCTTTCCTGGCACCAACCAAACCTGTGTTTGAGAAACTACCCTAGCCTCTTCATGATTTACCGGGCTTATAGCCTCAATAGTTACGAAAAGTGGTTTTTGAAGGCTAATGGAAGTTTCAAAAGAGGCAGCACCTTCGGTAATCTCGGTGTATCGCTCCTTTGGTGTAGTCATTAATAATTCTGTATTTCCTGTACCGCCTTCTGTAACTCCTTTGGCCAGTACTTCATTCGTCATTGCATCTCGAATGATGATCATCGAACCACCCATGCTCGTGCCAATGAACTTAGCGTCTTTTGCTTTTGTACGCACTATGATTTTTGTGTCTTTTGCTTCTTGTCCTAGGGCCGTGAAACAAGTAATAAGGAAAACGGTGATCAGGAAGTTTTTCATGGTTGAATTTACTACACTAAAAGTTAATCTCAATAACCAGGCAGATTCCCAGTCGAGCTGGGAATGACGAATCCGCAGCTGAACCGTCATTCCCGACTTGATCGGGGATCTCAAAACTAGCCTAAATACTTCAACCAGAAGCCCAGCCAAATTAGTAGTATGCTGAAAATTATAGTAAGCCAGCCAGCCCATTTTTTATTAATCCAACAGAGAATGAGATGTATGAAGATAAGTGAAATGGTTAATCCTGGCGGGAAAAATATATTAGCCAATCCACCTAGCTCCATTCTATCCAAATTGTTATTGCTCATGGCAAGAATCCACGAGACAATTCCACAACTAAATAGTATAAATACTCCCTGCAAAGGTTGTAGTTGATTAAGCCGCTTCCACATATTAATTGAATTTAACATTCAATATTCAAAACTCATCATTCTTTCAATTCTGAAGATCGAAAACTTAACATTCCCAATTACTCATTGTTAATTCTCGATTAAGCACTAAATTCGAAACCAAACAAACGTTAGTTATGGGATTGACATCTGCACAAAAAGACATTCTAGATAAAGCTGTTGAAGCATTACACACAAGAGGTTTCTATTCTCAATATCCTGAACATCCTGCACCTGCCATTTATGGTGAAACTGCAGATGAAGACGGTAAAAATGCTTTCAAAGCGCTCAGAAAGGGCAACTTTGAAGAGTTGAAACAAGCTGGTGAAACTGCTTGGACTGGCGAAGAGCACTCACCTTATTTCGATGAGCCTTTAGGCGCTAAATATCCTCAATTCACCAACGATGTACTTATTGAAAGAGCAGAAAAGGCTTTTCATAGCTGGAGAAAAGTCTCTAAAGAAGATCGTGCTGCAGTATTGATCGATTCATTAGATAGGTTCTCTAAGCGTTTTTTCGAGAATGCATATGCGACTATGCATACTACCGGACAAGGTTATATGATGGCTTTTCAAGCATCAGGCCCCCATGCAGCTGATAGAGCCCTAGAGGCCGTTGCTGCTGGTTATGAGGAGTTGGGTAGATTCCCTGCTTCAACGGTTTGGTCAAAGCCAATGGGTAAATACGATTTAGTCATTAATAAGGAATGGAGAGCTATACCAAAGGGTATTGGACTTGTGATAGGATGCTCAACCTTTCCAACTTGGAACTCTGTACCTGGCGTTTATGCCGATTTAATGACAGGTAATTCGGTGATTGTAAAACCACATCCGGGAGCAGTTTTGCCAATGGCTATTGTTGTGGCTGAAATTAGAAATGCTTTGAGAGATGCTGGTTTCGACCCTGAAGTTTGTCAATTGGCTGTCGATACAAAAGATCATCCAATTGCGAAGGAATTGGCCGAACATCCAAAAGTGAAATTGGTAGACTTTACAGGAAATTCAGAATTCGGTTCTTACTTAGAGTCACTTCCAAAAGCTGTATTTACGGAGAAAACCGGTGTAAATTCAATGATTTTGGATTCTACTGAAGACCTTGACAAAATGATTCAGAATATCACTTTCTCTGTTGCTTTGTACTCGGGCCAGATGTGTACTGCACCTCAGAACTTCTTCATTCCTGAAGCTGGTGTGAAAACTCCAGAAGGTATGGTGAGCTTCGATGAGGTTGCGCAGAAAATTGCAGACTTCACCAACGGGTTGATCGACAACCCGAAAGCTGGGCCATTTGTAGCTGGGACTATTCAAAACCCAATGACGGCTGATAGAACCAATGCTGCTGCGGCAACAATTGGTGGTAAAGTGAGATTAGAAACTAGAAATATTGAACAGTCTATTCCTTACTTCAAGAATGCAAGAACTCAAACTCCAACTTATATTGAGTTGACTTCAGCCGACAAGGACAAATTCTCGAAAGAAATGTTTGGTCCGATTGCTTTCTTGATCAAGACGAAAGACACCAAAGAGTCTGTAGCATTGGCAAAAGAGATGGCTGAAACTTATGGGGCTATTTCTTGTGGCGCTTATACTACCGATGCTGAAATGAAGGAGCACATTGCTGATGAAATGTCATTGGCGGCAACACCAGTTTCATTCAACCTTACCGGGCAGATTTTTGTGAACCAGAATGCTGCCTTCTCAGACTTCCATGTAACAGGAGGTAACCCAGCTGGGAATGCTTCTTTTACTAATCCAGATTATGTAAACAGAAGATTTACTTGGGTAGGAATGAGAGAACCAGCCGCTAGGTAATGATGAATTTGAATAATTAATGAAAGCCGCTTTACAGCGGCTTTTTTTGTTCAGAATACTTCAGTTTAGAGATTCCCAGTCGAGCTGGGAATGACGTATCTGAGAAGTTTGGCTTTTCAAAAGAACCATGTATTAGACCCGAAAATGTAAGGCAGTA
>CAYGKL010000007.1:0-43529 GCA_964350505.1 uncultured Roseivirgaceae bacterium
CGGTATTCACGACTCATATCGTGACCGCCTTTGATGTTAGCTCCGAATGGTGGTCGCCTGAGGACATATTCTTGTGTTCCAGATTTCACCAGATAGGTCAAGTTGGAGAAACCTGATGGAAATTGACTTACCTCTAGTACTCCTGAAAAATCCTTAAGGTGTTCATTCAGGTAAGTCTTCAACTTGGCAAGGTCGAGTTCTTCTCCCGGGCGAATGTTTTTGGCTGAATCTATCATATTCTCTTTTCTTCAAGCCATTTCTTTAAGTATTCCATATTGTCTTTACCTACGAGAATTCTAATTTGTTTTTCCTTCTTCAAAATGACTTTCCAGACGTTTCCATCTTCGTTATTATACATCCAATTGCCATAATCTGGAACAATGGTTTCAATTTTATTTTCAATTCTCACTTCCGTTTTAGGAAACTTTTTAAACAAGACGACCTCATTTCCTCTAATAATCAACTTTGAATATGTTGATCTCCCTCTTTCAAAAAACCACCAAAGCAATAGTAGAATAAGAGCCCCAAATAATGTAACAATATAGCCCCACAATGGTACTCCCCATCTCAAATAAAGAGGCTCGCTTTGTCCTTTCCCTCCAGTCATGAGCATAATAGCGCCTATGCCAGCCCATAACAATATGCCAGCCATTAAACTCTTAATGAGCTGATTCACTCTTTTATAAATTTGGAATTCCATCAATCGTCCAAATGAGCATGATACTTTCTCTTTTCATTGCCTATCCTAGTCTCTACACTTCTCTTAATAAATTATAAGGGGCTATCAATACGAAGAAAAAGCCTGGCCTTTGCCAGACTTGAGACGTGGTAATCCGTCTGTTCTGTGCAGTGTGCTTTGAACAAGGAGATTGCTTCGTCACAACCTTCTGCTATCGCGAAGTTTGTTTCTCGCAATGACGGTGCAGACAAGTATTTGTCTGTTCTAATCATAAGCCATAACCTTTTAGAATAGCCATAGCTAAACTGGCTTTATGTACTTCATCAGGGCCATCGTATATTCTGGCGCCTCGTTCATGGCGATACCAGAAAGAAAGCAAGGTATCATCAGTGATGCCTAAAGCACCATGCACCTGAATGGCTCTGTCCAATACTTTCATCAACACATTCGCGACATAGAACTTGATGGTAGAAATCTCCAGCTTAGCCGCCTTCGCTCCTTCAGCATCCATTTTAGTAGCGGCATTGAGTACCATTAATCTTGAAGCATCAATCTCTGCTCTACTCTCAGCAATCCAATTTTGGATGGTTTGCTGATGAGCCAATTTCTTTCCTCTTCCTAAATCACGTTCCACGGCTCTTTTACACATCATGTCGAAAGCTCGCTCGCAAATGCCAATCCAGCGCATGCAATGGTGAATTCGCCCAGGCCCCAAACGCATCTGAGCCATTTTAAATCCTTCTCCTTTTGTGCCTATTAAATAGCTTTTGGGAACTCGGCAATTGGTTAGCCTAATTTCGGCATGTGAGAAATAGCCAGCCCCTTCATCTCCCATAATCGGGATGTTTCTTACTCTTTCGAAGCCCTCAGTATCGGTTGGGACTAATACCATGCTTGCTCGGGCATACGGATCAGCTTCAGGGTCGGTGACCGCCATCACTATGCAGAAAGCAGCGCCATCAGCTGCGGTGGTAAACCATTTGTGTCCTTTGAGGACAATTTCATCTCCCTCAAAAACAGCAGTGGTAGCCATTTCAACAGGGTTAGATCCCGCAAACTCAGGTTCTGTCATGCCAAAGCAGCTACGGATTTCTCCGTTCATCAATGGCTTTAGATAAGTCTCTTTGATCTCATCAGAAGCAAACTGGTGTAGTAATTCAATATTCCCGATATCTGGTGCTTGGCAATTCAGCACATAATGACCAATCACAGAAGTACCCAGTAGTTCAGAAATCTGACCGAACTCCACCATGCTTAAACCTAAGCCACCTTCTTCTACTGAGAGATATGGTGCCCAGAGCCCTAGCTTTTTGGCTATTTGGCGCTTAGCATTTAAGATTTGTTCCGTCTCTTTCCAGTCACCTTTGAGCAGATGCAGTTCTGTAGGATATAATTCCTCCTCCACAAAGGTTTTTACTTTGGGGTAGAGTGTTTTGAGTTTATCGGTAGCGAATAGTTGGTTCATGGGTAATTAAGTTATCGGTTGATCAGAAATCAGGAAATCAGTTTTGGTTTATAAGTCTCAATACTCATTACGCAATACGCTAAACTATATAGTAAATCCTCCATCAGCACTAATGACAGCTCCAGTAATAAACCTTGAGGCCGGAGAGGAAAGGTAAAGTGCCAATCCTGCAATATCTTCTGGCTGCGCGACCATTGGCAAGGCTTGCTTCATCATCACCAATTTCATGATTTTTTCATTGGAAGTTAAAGCTTCTGAAAACTTAGTTTCAACCAAACCCGGACAGATAGCATTCGCTCGAATGTTGGCTTGCCCCCATTCTCTAGCCATTACCTTAGTAAGTTGAATTAAAGCTGCTTTGCTAACAGAGTAAAGCCCTAAACCTTGACCTGGAGTAATCCCTTCAATGCTTGAAATATTGATAACACTTCCACCTCCTCTGCTCTTCATGCTTTCTAGGCAATACTTCGCCAAGTTTAGCGGGCCTTTTACGTTCACCTGCATAATTTTATCAAAGGCATCGTCTCCTGCATTTTCCACAGGTCCAAAAACCGGATTTGCTGCAGCATTATTAACCACTATATCTACACCTCCTAAAGTTTGAATGGTATTTTCGGCCAAGTGCCTCACCTGTTCATCGTCTCCCATATGACAAGCAAAAGCTGAAGCCTTCCAACCTTGATTAGTAATTTCTTTGGCTACTTCATCAACCGCATCCTGCTTTCTGCTGGAAACCACTACATGAGCTCCCTGCTGAGCCAATGCTACAGCTATTGCTTTGCCTATTCCTTTGCTGGCACCTGATACTATAGCCACCTTTCCTGTTAAATTGAATTGATTTGATATTTCCATAAATGTGAATTCCGTGAGGGTATCTAAGATAAATAAATTAATTTAGTATGCATGACGAGTATATCACTACTCGTCACTGCGAGAAATCTTTTTTAAAAAAGGTATCGAAGCAGTCCCCTGATTGTTGGTCGAATCTTCCAACTTTGGAGATTACTTCGCCCAAAATAAATCCATTATAAACAGGAGCCTATAAAAGGGGCTCGTAATGACGAAAGCATGAAAGCACTTCAATTTTCACAAAAAGGCAAACCTTTAGACGTATTAGCATTAGTAGATCTTGAAAAACCAACGCCAAAAGCTGGCGAAATTTTAGTCAAAGTCAGCAAGGCGAATATTGTTCCTGCCGATATCATGTTCATTCAGGGCATGTATGGCATTCGCCCGCAACTGCCACAAGTAGCTGGTTTTGAAGCTACTGGAACAATTGAAGCCGCTGGTGAAGGAGTTCAATACCCCGCTGGCACTAAAGTTATTTTTACGGGTACAGGCACTTGGGCCGAATACGTTTGTGTGGATGCTAGATCTGCAATTCCTAAGCCTGAAGCGATGCCAGATGCCATTGCGACTCAAGCATTTATTAATCCTTTAACCGCTTACGGTATGCTTATGGAAGCTGACTTAAAAGCTGGTGAATGGTTATTGCTTACCGCAGCCAACTCTGCATTTAGCAAGTTTGTGATACAATTGGCTAGCGAAAGAGGCATTAACGTGATTGGCACGGTTAGAAGTGACGATCAAAAGCAGGCCTTATTAGACTTAGGTGCCAAAGCGGTGATCAATGAGAAAACTGAGAACATCTTTAAGGCTGTTAAAAAAATCACTGAGGATGTAATGGTTAAAGCAGCTTTTGATGCTGTAGGTGGAGAATTAGGCGACAAAGTATTGAATGCACTTCAATCGAATGGAACCATGTTTGTCTATGGTGCGCTGAGTCTTCAACCTGTTCCTGTGAACAACGGATTGATGATTTTCAAGAACTTGACTTTAAAAGGTTTTTGGCTCACCACATGGATTATGAGTTTAAGCAAAGAACAACGAAATCAGATTATTCCTGAAGTGATGACACTGCTCACGAAGCAATCTTTAAAAGCCAATGTTGAAGCTGAATATTCATTAGCCGACTTTCAAAAAGCAATTGAGCATATGGAAAGTCCGGGAAGAAATGGAAAAATACTCTTCAGTTTCTAACCCATGAAAAAGGGAATAGCCATTTCGGCTTCCCTCCTGCTTGTCTTAGCAATAGTTGTGAGTACCTTTTTTGGTTATCAAGACAAGTCGGTTGAGGAGTTGAAGCTGAAATACGCGAATGAGGAATCCCAATTCATTGAGGTTCAAGGTATTGATGTTCACTTCCGTGATGAAGGCAGCGG
This sequence comes from uncultured Roseivirgaceae bacterium, assembly GCA_964350505.1. Taxonomy (GTDB): domain Bacteria; phylum Bacteroidota; class Bacteroidia; order Cytophagales; family Cyclobacteriaceae; genus Roseivirga. Next base: position 4,367 of record CAYGKL010000007.1, read on the forward strand.
CACACCGCTTGTGCTACTTCACGGTACAGCAGCATCTTTACACACTTGGGATGGCTGGACAAATGAACTGAAGAATGATTTCCGAATAATTCGGGTGGATTTACCCGCTTTTGGCCTTACTGGACCAGCCTTTGATGGCCAGTATACCATTGACAACTACACCCATTTTTTGGATGCGTTTATTCAAAAGCTTTCCTTAGATTCTATCTACTTGGCGGGAAACTCCTTAGGTGGAAATATTGCTTGGGCATATGCCTTAAATCATCAGGAAGTAGTAAAAAAACTGGTGTTGATCGATGCTTCTGGAATTCCGAAAGACACCGCAGATCCTTTTGCTTTTCGTGTTGCCAGAACTCCTATTATTGGGAACCTACTGAAATTTATCACACCCAAGGCATTTATTCGAAAAAGCTTAAAGGAAGTGTATTTTGATGAGACGATGATCACCGATAAATTGGTCGAGAGATATCATGACATGGCTTTAAGAGAAGGTAACAGACAGGCTTTCATTGACAGAGCCTTTGTAAAAAACCCTGACACTTCCTCAGCGCTCAAAGAATTACAAACGCCTACATTATTGCTTTGGGGCAAAGAAGATATTTGGGTGCCAATGAGCAGCTTTGATGCATTTAAATCTTTAATTCCTAATCTGAAGACTGCTCTGCTCGATAACCTTGGCCATGTACCGATGGAAGAAGCACCAGTATTGACAAGTAAGATCGCGATGGAATTCCTTCAACAAGAATAAAAGAAAAACCACTAAATTCGAACAAACCTTCAACTTATGAAAACCAGAATATTCTCCCTCCTCTTACTCCTTGTTATTTACGGATGTCAACCAGCTACTCAAGAAGTAAAGCTCAGCTCCGCAGCACCCACATCGGTCGGGTTTAGTGAAGAGTTCGAACAGAAACTAGATCAGCATATTCAAAATGGAGTTGATAACTCGCTCATCCCAGGCGGCACTTTCCTAATCGCTAAGGATGGGAAAACAGTTTACCATAAAAGCTTTGGCGCGGTAGATAACCAGGTAATCAATAATTCGGGTATTTACAGAATTGCTTCTATGACCAAAGCATTCACTTCGGTGGCCATTATGCAGTTGGTAGAAGATGGCAAAGTAGACTTAGACGCACCAGTTTATGAATACATTCCTTCTTTTAAAGATCAAGTAGTTTTGGACACTTTCAACCCTGCAGATTCAAGCTACACTACAGTACCTGTTGAAAAACCGGTGACTGTAAGAAACCTAATGACACATACTTCGGGGATTGTCTACGGCTCATTCAACCCTGGAAAATTGATGGCAGTTTATGAGAAATTCAGCATGAATGTTGGCTTTTCGCACCCGACTTGGACCACCGAAGAATGGATTGATAAATTGGCAAAAGTTCCTTTAGCACATCAACCAGGAGCAAGATTTTCCTATGGCCTAAATATGGACGTAATGGGAAGAATTGTTGAAGTAGTTTCAGGGCAAAAACTGAATAACTATTTCAAAGAAAATATATACGATGTAGTAGGTCTAGAAGATACTTACTTCTATTTACCCGAATCGAAATTTGATCGATTGGTACCGGTTTCAATGAAAGTGAATGATGCTTACATGTCAACCGACCAATTAGGCATGTCTGCAGGAACAGACTATCCAAAGCAGGGACCAAGAGACCTTTTTGCTGGCGGTGCTGGAATGAGTTCTACAGCAATGGATTATGCCAAATTTATAGAAACCTTAGTAGAAGGTGGTGGAGATTTATTGGGTGAAGAAGCCATGGCTGAAATGACAAAAAATCAACTACCAATGGTGATCAATGATTATGAAAACTACCCTAAAGGAAGCGATGGAGGTTTTGGCTTAGGATTTCAAGTATTTGAAGACTTACCGACCAAGAAGAGTCCTAAATCTCCAGGTACTTATGAGTGGAGCGGTTACTTCAACACCAAATTCTTTATTGACCCGCAAGAGCAAATGATCTTTGTTGGAATGACGCAAGTAAACGGCTTCAGATATGCTAATTTCTGGGACGAAATGTATGAGTTAATTTACTCTGAACTTAAATAAAGCAGCATCTATTAACGCTTGCTTATTTTGTTAAACGTGATTTGCTTCTGAAGCGTAGACTTGAATTTGTCGGAAGATTGTAGTGCCGAATGTTTTGTTCCTCTACCCTGAACTCTTTTACGCCACATTCTAAAGGAGCTTGGCTTCATCTCACTTCGCATTAGTTTGATCACTTCCTTTTCTGGAAGTCCAAACTGAGACTCTATAGCATCGAAGGGCGTTCTATCTTCCCAAGCCATCTCGATGATTCGGTCTATGTCTTCGAAGGTCAGGCCAAGCTTGTTAATCATTCAATCTATAAGCTCGGTTTAACTAAAAATGTTTAAAAAAAAGAACCCTGACGCGTAACGTCAGGGTTTCAACCATCAACTTAACCAGAAATCACTATAGCATAGTGATCTGTTCTTGAAACTCTGTTGTTCTCAGAGTTGTCTCTTTCAAGGCTTTAAAGCCTCCTATAATATTGACCACATTGGTAAAGCCATTGGCCCTAAGGATTGAAGTGGCTATAACAGATCTGTAACCTCCAGCGCAATGCACAAACCATTTGCCTTCTTTATCTAAGGTGTCGAGATTACTCATTATAAAATCTAACGGGAAATTGGTAGCTCCTAGAATGTGTTGAGACCCGAATTCACTCTCTTTCCTAGCATCCAAGAGATTCGCGCCTTCTTGAAAAATATCCACGAACTGTTCCGCAGTTACTTGTTCTAAACTATCAACTTGCTCACCAGCAGCTTTCCATGCATTAATACCTCCTTTTAAGAAGCCAAGTGCATTGTCATATCCAACTCTAGATAATCGAACAACAACTTCTTCTTCCTTGCCAGGTTCCGCAAGAAACACAATAGGCTGATTTAGGTTTGTGATCAGTGCACCAACCCACGGAGCAAACGTATCGTCAATACCTATGAACCACGAGCCAGGAATAAATCCTTCAGCAAACTGCTCTTTCGGTCTTGTGTCTAAAATGAGTGCACCATTCTTCTGAACTGTCTGCTTAAAGTCTTTTACATCTAAAGCAATGATGCCCTGCTCCAGAATATCATCTATACTGCCATAGCCCATCTTATTCATTACCGCATTTTTAGGGAAGTACTGCGGTGGTGCAACAAGGTCTGTTGTCACCTCCTTCACAAATTCTTCCTTGGTCATATCAGCTCTCAAGGCATAATTGAATTTCTTCTGATTACCTAGTGTATCAACAGTGTCAGAGCTCATGTTTTTACCACAAGCTGAACCTTGGCCATGACCCGGGTATACGATCACATCATCTGCTAAAGGCATAATTTTATTTCGAAGTGAATCGAATAAATGAGCAGCTAAGTCCTCTCTGGTGAGGTCGGTTTTTACAGCTAAATCTGGTCTACCCACATCTCCCAAGAACAAAGTATCTCCAGTGTAAATGGAGTGATCTTTACCATTTTCATCAATCAAAAGAAATGTTGAGGATTCCATAGTATGCCCAGGCGTGTGGAGCACTTTAATCTTTATGTTTCCCAGTGTAAGCAATTCTCCATCTTCTGCTACATGTGCATCAAAGTTGGGAAGTGCTGTGGGACCAAATACAATTTTAGCACCTGTTTTCTTGGCTAGATCGAGGTGACCTGACACGAAATCAGCATGGAAATGGGTTTCCAACACATATTTGATTTTTGCACCATTTTTTGTGGCTAAGTCAATGTAAGGCTGAACCTCTCTGAGTGGATCAATAATAGCGGCCTCTCCATTAGACTCAATGTAGTAGGCTGCTTCTGCCAGACACTGAGTGTAAATTTGTTCTATTTTCATATTCGACTATTTTTTTTCAGAATGATAGTCAAAGATGCAGAGATGTCTATTTTTAATCGGTAACCAATGTTACCCTAAAAAATGACTTATGTCAGTTATGATTTAAACACCTGTTATTATCAATTTTTCACAGGCACATTCTTGCGGTTCACATGGTATAAAACTACATTCGTCACAAAAATCCATCAAAGTAACTGCAGTTAATTTATGTCGAAATTGATTTTGGTTGAAGATCGTGAGAAGTTTAGAGAATTATTTGACGAGCTAATAAAAAGTTACTTAGAATCTTCCCTTGAAGTTATAAAATATAGATTTGAGGATTTTTCAGATACTGAGATTTTTAAATCGGTAGATACGTTTCTTTTCAATATTTCTATCAACATTTTCGAAAAACATCAATTAATTCAATCTTGGGTTTCTTCTGGATATCTGGAAAACAAAAGGGTGATCATTTGTTCCTCTTATTTACCACCACCAATTAAGTCGGAAGGTAATGTTGAAATTTTCTATTGCTGTGAAGATAAGTTTACGAAAGAATGCATTCCCTATTTAATTAACGCCTCTAACTTAGAATCGACTACTTACTCTTCTTGATTCCGTATTCCTTCAAATAAAAATTCATAATAGGCTGAAATGGCCCATACTTATGCTGTTCTGCAGAAAAACTATCTGCCCAAGGCCCATAAGGTGTAGAGACAGGTTTTAGCTTTCTATCTGGAAAATCGGCATCAGTATTAGCCTTCTGAGGTCTTGCAAAGCTATTGATATACGCAGCAACGTTATAGGCTTCTTCATCGGTAAGCACTGGCTTATTATACGTGGCTTGTTGAAAAGGCATATTCCCTTTGATGAACTCAGCAGCGGTTATCACTCGGTGCATTCCTGCCCCATCATTATATGTGTCCTCACCCCAAAGTGGCGGAAATTGGTATAGAGAATTCTTACTAGGGCGAATACCTTGTCCATTCGCTGCATGACAAACTACGCAGTATTGCTCAAAAACTGCCTTACCCTTTGAAAGGTCTGCCTTAACTTCTGGTAAGTTAACTTTTGGAAATCCTTTATAAATCTCTTGCTTATCTTCTGGAACATCTTCGCTTAGCCATTTCATATAGGCGACCATTGCCTGCATTTCTAGGCTATTATGTGGCATCTTCTCACCATTCATGCTGCGTTCCATGCAGCCATCAATTCGATCTTCCAGAGTACCTTCCCTATTTTCTCTTCCCCTGAACTGAGGAAAACGATTATAAACCCCAACAAAGCTACCCGCACCAGGCTTAGTCCCCCCTTCAAGGTGACAGCTCTGACATGTAAGGTTATTACCTGCAAATTGCTTTCTAGGGTTGGCTGCCAAAGGGCCAATTAGTTCTGGTGTTTTGGTGATCACATCGTACCCTAGCTTAATGAAAGCGGCTTTCTCTACACCGTCTAAGTCAGTAGTTACATCTCTCGGCTTCCATGCTAATGCATCTTGAGGTTTAGACTCAAGCCATTCTGGATGGATAAAGCCAATGCCTAAATAAATAAAAAGCCCAATTAGAATAAGTCCAAAGAGTTGGATAAGCCTAAATACTAATTTCAATTCGTTGAGCGGATTCATTTTACGTTAAATGAGTAGTTCAATATAAAATCAAAATGGAAGAAGTTAGCTTTGTTAATAACCGCTGTTAGATCACCATTAACGTCATCAGCAAGATACCTTTTAGCCATCAGGATTTCTGCTGATAGACCATTAAGAAACTTGCTAGGCTGAAACTTCAAAGAGGCCTCCCAATGCAAGTGGGATGGCAAGTGATATTTATTTTTATCGTAGTCAGTAACATTTGCAAGCTTGTTTTTAGCTACAGAAGTGTAAAACCTGAATTTACCTTGTTCATTCGACCATATTCTTTGCCATTTGAACATCACAGCCGAAGCATCTCTGGCACCTTCTATCCTTGTTCTTCTCTGAAAAGTATAAAATGGTTCAATGCCCCATTCTCTCGGAAGTAGTAGTCTACCATCATTACTAATTCTAGTAAAATTCAATTGCAATACGCTCTTACCAAGCTGTTTCTCAACCCGAAGCCCTGCATAAAGAGCCATATCATCATTCTGATACCTAAGTACTTCATTGCTATTGCCACCATCACCAACCTTAAATTGATAAATAGTTTTTGCGCTTATAGTAATCGCTTCATCAGGAAAATGAACCTTAGGTTCTATTAGAAGAGTATTACTCACTCCATCTATGAAGTAATTCCAAGCATCAACTGAAAGGTTTTTTGAAATCAATTTATTGTAATTGCCAACGAGTAGCACATTGGAATCTACGTTTCCACTATATTGACTGCGGTTCCCAAATTCGTCAAAACCTGAAGGAGCAACGCCTATAGAATTACCAACAGTCTCAAATTGTCCAGAGAAACGAGAGCCAGCTCTATAGATCACTGCTAACTGCCAAGAGGCATTTTCGGCAGTGTAATTTTCGTACCACACACCTTCTAAAGCATTGGGGAAAGGCCAGCCTTCAGTTCTGAATAATTGAACATCTTTTAAAAACCTTCCGACCGTTATAAAGTGGCTATTCAACTCAATTTGCGCATTAAAAATAGGCAAGGCAAATTCCGACTGCCCATCCATATGCTGTTGATTGAATAACCCAGCTTCATATATAGGACCACGTCCTGTTATGGCATCTCGCTTTTCCAAACCAGTAGTATTAGGAATAAAAAGTCCATTTCCCTGAGCGGAAAAACTTAACCAAGAATTGTGCTTATAATCAAGTTTAAGATCACCATAGCTAACTGAGGTATTGAAATCTTCTAATGCGCCATTATTGTTCGTAGACATGTATCTGGCACCAACTGAACCCTTGATAACCAAGTTGTTCTTTTCTTGGGACCACAAGCTAAAGCCTAGAAAACAAAATATGAGCATTAAAAGACCTTTGTTCATTATGGCCTAATGCGGAAGTTTATGTTTAACACGACCATAAACATAAGTTCCTAATAAACCGGATGCAATTGCAACTAGGATAACCAACACACCATTACCCACCAAGATGAACATCGGGCCTGGGCAAGCACCTGTCAGCGCCCAACCTAATCCGAAAATTATTCCACCAAAGAGATAACGAGGAATTGAGAACTGCTTTGGAGGTATATCGATTACCTCTCCCGACATTGATTTCATCTTGGTTCTTTTAATGATTTGAGTGATGATAATTCCCAAAACAACAGCTGAACCAATAACGCCATACATATGGAAAGACTGAAACTTAAACATTTCATAAATCCTGAACCATGAAACGATCTCGGCTTTCGAAAGTGTGATTCCAAAGAGTGTCCCTAAGGCTAAATATTTTAAATACTTCATAGAATTAAAGGGCTAAAATGTGAGGTAGAAGAAAATGAGTCATCACTAGACCGCCAATGAAAAAACCAACAACAGCTAACAGTGAAGCAGGTTGAAGATCGCTCAATCCACTTATGGCGTGGCCACTGGTGCAACCACCGGCATAGCGTGTACCAAAACCTACAAGAAAACCACCTCCTACAAAAAAGATAAGCCCCTTTAAACTGAGTAATGATTTGAAACTGAATAAATCTTCAGGTACAATGCCCACACCTGGATTTGCAATACCCAGTTCTCTCAAATCTGCAATGGTTGCTTCAGAGATTCCAACAGTAGCTTCAGGCATTAAAAACTGAGCTGCTATAAATCCTCCTACTACTGTACCTCCTGCGAATACAAGGTTCCATGTTTGCTTTCTCCAGTCGAATTCAAAAAAGTCGCAAGACTTTCCTCCCCCTAGCATAGAGCACATATTTCTAAAATTAGCAGACATACCAAAGCTGTTGCCAAAATAAATTAATGCGAACATTACGATGGCAATTATTGGCCCGGCAACATACCATGGCCAAGGCTGTTGTATAAATTCAATCATATTTTTATGGATCAATTATGCCCTGATAGGATTCTATCAGGGCGTTGTTTTTATTTCAATGTACTTGGACAAACATAATCTGTTACCGGAATACCAACTTCTTGGATGGCCTTGAAGCCACCAGCTACATCGGTAATTTTCTCATATCCTCTCGATTTCAAAATCGAAGAGAAAATCATTGAACGGTAACCACCTGCACAATGGATAAAGTACTCAGTATCTTTATCGATTCTTGCCATTTCGTCATTAACGAAATCCAAAGGTGTATTTTTCGCTTTTTCTATATGTTCAGCAAGGTATTCTCCAGGCTTGCGCACATCCAGAACATTGGCGGTACCAGCCTCAAAATTTTCCTTCAATACTTCTGCACTTACAGAATTGACTGTATCTATTTCTTTCCCTGCCGCTTTCCAAGCTGCCAAACCACCTTTGAGATAGCCCAGTGTATTATCGTAACCTACTCTTGAGAGCCTTGTCACAACTTCTTCCTCTCTACCGTCTTCAGCAATGAAAATAATTGGTTGCTTAAGGTCTGGAATTAAGGCGCCAACCCAAGGGGCAAAACTTCCATCAATTCCTATGAAGATTGAATTTGGAATAAATCCTTTGCTAAAATCGTCTTGATGTCTTGTATCTAAAACCAAGGCGCCTTCATGGTTGGCCATAGCTTCGAAAGTATCTACCTCTAGCGCTACTTTACCTGTCTCCAAGACTCTATCAATTCCACTAGTATCAGCAGATTTATTCATAGCTACATTCTGAGCAAAATATTGAGGAGGAGGAAGCAATCCGTCAGTCACTTCAGCAATAAATTCTTCACGGGTCATATTTGCTCTAAGCGCATAATTGACCTTTTTCTGATTACCCAATAAATCCGTGGTCTCCTTACTCATGTTCTTACCACAGGCAGAACCCGCCCCATGAGCTGGGTACACAATCACATCATCAGGTAGCGTCATTATTTTGGTTCGAAGACTATCATATAACATTCCCGCCAAATCGTCTTGAGTAATATCTCCTTTTTGTGCAAGGTCTGGTCTTCCTACATCTCCAATAAATAATGTATCTCCACTAAATATTGCATGCTCTTTACCATTCTCATCGATCAATAGGTAAGTTGAACTTTCAAAAGTATGACCAGGTGTGTGTAAAACTTTGATTTTGACATCTCCCAATTCGAAGATTTCTCCATCTGTTGCCTGATGAATATCGAACTCTGTTTTCGCGCCAGGTCCGTAAACGATGGTTGCTCCTGTTTTCTTAGCCAAGTCCACATGACCAGACACGAAGTCTGCATGAAAGTGGGTTTCGAATACATATTTGATGGTGGCTTTACTTTTTTCAGCCATTGATAAATAAGGATGTGCCTCTCTGAGTGGGTCGATAATTGCGGCCTCACCTTTGCTTTCAATATAATAAGCGCCTTGGGCTAAACATCCGGTGTAAATCTGATCTATTTTCATTTGTTTTAATTTTCTCGCTAAGTAGATGGTAATACAACTTGGATGTAAATTACGTTCCTTCTTGAAAAAGCAGAAGTAACTTAAGTTACATTATGCATTCCTTTGCGTAACCAGATGCCTCTTTCGATCCTCATACTCTCCTGAAAGACAATAATTTACGGCATCATTAGTAGTTAGGAAAAAAGCTTGTTTCTGATCTTCGTCTATCAGATTATTCTTATAAAATGCATCCCTCACTGGGCCAATCACCTCAGCAAAAAGCATTACCATATTCTTTTCATTGAGGTTTTCAATGAGTTCTCTTAAACCAATGATGCCTGTTGAGTCTATATAGGCAACAGAGGCTGCATCAAGCACAACATATCTCAGTGCTCCATCTCTTTTCTGAATTTCATTCATCACCTTATCCTTAATGGTCTGAATATTCACAAAAGCAAAAGGCGCATCAACCCTAATTACCAAGAGCTCTGGCCACGTTTCTAAGTCTTCAAATCGATTAATATTTCGGTACTCATCTATTCCCTTCACTCTCCCTAATATAGCCATATGAGGATTAGCAGCCTTAAAAAGCAGTATGAGGATGGAAAGAATAATACCCGTTACAATTCCTGGCACCATGCTAAACTGAAGTGTTACCAAAAATGTAGCAAGCAATAACCCAAATTCTACCTTATTGGTCTGCCAAAGTGTTTTGGCATAAGAGATGTCTATTAACCCAGCTACCGCCACCAAAATAATGGATGCTAGAATGGCGTGTGGAAGGTCATAAAAGAGCGGAGTAAGAAAAAGTAATGTGAGTGCCACAAGAACTGCGGAAATTATAGATGCCAATGGGGTGTTGGCTCCTGCCTGATGGTTTACTGCAGACCTTGAAAAACCACCAGTAACTGGATAACTCTGAAATAATGAGCCCACAATATTGGCTGCTCCTAAAGCAATTAGTTCTTGATTAGGAACAACCTTATAATCGCGCCTTTTAGCTTCAATGGCCTTTGCAACAGAAAATGCTTCCATAAAGGCAACCACTGCAATGGTTAAGGAAAGTGGAAGTAACTTTTGAATGGTCTCTAATGAAAGGTCTGGCATCATCATGCTTGGTAAGCCTTTAGGAACCTCTTTAACAATACTTACCCCTTGTTGGTCTAAGCTAAAGCCAGCGACAACTAAAATCCCAACGACTACTGCAATCAAAGCTCCAGGGATTTTATTGTTGATCTTTTTAGCTCCCTTTATCAGAATGATACCTGCAACTCCAAGCACCAAAGTGAGCAGATGAACCTCATTAATTTGACTTACAGCATTAATTAGAATTTTATAAACCTGATTACTTTTCTCTAGATCAATTCCTAAGAAATATTTTAGCTGATTGAGCCCAATAATCAATGCTGCTGCAGATGTAAAGCCACTAATAACTGGTTTGGATAAAAGGTTGGTAATAAACCCCATTCGAATTACCCCTAATGTGAATTGAGTAACCCCCATAAAGAAAGCCAACATGATGGCATAGGTAATATAGGCCTCACTCCCTTCAATGGCCATAACGGAAACACCAGTGGCCACGAGTAGAGAGTCCATTGCAACAGGGGCCACTGATAACTGTCTAGATGTGCCGAAAATAGCATAGATTAATTGGGGCACCACTGAAGCATAGAGTCCATAAACTGGAGGAAGTCCAGCAATTAAGGCGTATGCCATGCCCTGTGGAATAAGCATTATACCTACAGTTAGGCCTGCAAACAAATCGCCACTAAGATCTTCCTTTTTATAGTTCGGGAGCCAAGAAAGTATGGGTAAAAATCTTTTCACCTTTTCTGAAATAGGTAATTATAAAAGTAATGAAAGTTACTAAGTTGAAATGACTTCTGCTTGCTTATCTAAAACTCCAACTAATAATAACGGAAGCTTAAGAGCTCCCTTTTAGGGCTTGAAGTCTCTGTCTGGCCTCAGTTACCCAAGGTTGGTACCTTTGGTCTGCATTTTTATAAGCATCTAAAAACTTTTTGTAGTACTCCATTGCCTCTTCATCTTCGCCTAGCTGATCAGAGACCTGGCCAATTCTGAACATAATGAAACCCCAAGTAGAACCTGCTGAAACATAACCATTATTTAGACTTCTAATGAGGCTTTTATAGTACCCCAAAGCTTCATTTAATTTCTTCTGTCGAAGTAAGTTTTCTGCAATAAATATATTTCTGCTTCGAGAGAAGTTTTGCGTGATCTCATATGAAACCCCTTTGACATGATGAACAGCTGAATCGAAATAGACTTCTGTTTTGTCAAAATCTTGAGAGTAATAGCTCCTCATTCCCATAATGTTGTAGAACATTAGCCTATACAAAACGCTAAGCTCCCCAAACGCGAATTTTTCTTCAGATGATATTTTTATTTGAAAGTCTGATAACATTTTATCTAACGCTTGATCATTCTTCAAATTCAACCTTGACATAGAAATCGCATACAGGGTGAGTGCATCATAAGGCTCTCCGATACCATATTCTAAAAAAGTGTTATGTAATTCAATTAACTCCTTATCATCTCCTTGGGTATTAGGGTTCTCATTGTATCCACTATTTATCCCCCATTGCATGAGTCCAAGTTCAATATTTTCACTTTCAACAAAATAGACCATCAACTCTTCAAGCAAATCCTCATGATTACCAGAGAGACCTTTTAAAGCTCTTGCATGGTCTACACCGAACTGGCTTTTCAAATCATTTGAACCTTCTAAAATCCTTCCAATCAATTGAACTGAAGAATAAAAATCTTCTCTGCGACCCTGAAAAAGTTGATCAGGTATATTTTTTTCTAATGCTTCTCTGAACAACTTGACTTCATCATCATAGACTGTGTCCTTTAATGTAAGCCAACCAAACACACGCTTAAGTGAGTCTTGAGTTGCCTCCCCCTGATATTCCAACAACTCTTCATATTTCTCAAGGTCATCCTCGAAACTAGCCAAGTCTAATCTGTGAATTAAGTACTCTTCATTATTTGGATCTATTTCAATTAGCCTGTCAAAATAAGGCTTGGCTTCCATTATATCTCCTCCTGACACGCTATTCAAATGAAAGATTGCCTCCCCTAAACCAGCAAGTGTTTCCCTAGACTCACCATATTTTTTTAGAATATTTTTGAATGTATTAATTGACTCAACCTCACCATCAATAAATTGTACTTCCGCCTCAACTAGTTCTCTTTGCTTCCCAGATAGGGTTGGAGCTAACTCCTTAAGCTTTTGCTGATAAGGAAAAAAATCTGTCGCTCTATTTATAATTCGTAGATCATTAACCCAGCCAGCTGATTCTAAGTAAGCTCTGTAGGCAAGCGTAAATGTGGTATCATTCTCTATGGCTTCTTTAAATGAATCAACAGCTTCTTTAAATTGTCCCTGCCTTCTTTGCTGTTGCCCTTTCAGGAATGGTATAATACTCTCTATTTTTTCTGTAGTCAAGATGGCACTACTCTCAAATTCACTCCCTTGCTCTTCTAACTCTTCTGCCACTAATCTCCTGACTAGTTCACTTGCACTACCATATAGCTCAGAAAATGTCCCCTCCTCAATAATAGTCTGCCCCACAGCATTACCTAGATTATCATATTTAGACATTCTAACTTGGATCTTCTCTCCTAGCTGAGTCAAACTACCTAATACAACCCTATTCGCTCCCAGTTTTTCAGCAATTTGGGCGGCTTCCTTAGGGTCTCTATTATCAAAACCCATTTTTTCAACAGTACTAAATAGAATATTGGGGTCGGTAGCGTTCATTCCAGGAATTGCATCTAACCTGTTCGTGATAATATCAGGCATCCCGGTTTTCAAATATTGCACATCTTCCCCTCCTTGTATGGTAAATGGAAATATTGCTATCGCTTTCCCACTTAAACTCGTAGTTGGAGTTGAGGAACTCAAAACAAATTTATCTACTAAAAGAAAAGAGACGGCAACAACTAAAACACCAATAGTTAACCTATTAAGCACTTTACTCGTATTTACCGGTTGAACAGTTGGGCTGGCTTCCTCTTTTAAATCATCTGTTTTCTTAAGACCATCGGTGGTCATTTCATAAACCCAAGAAACAATGACAACAATGGGTGCACCGATAAAGGAGGCATAAATGACCACAGTAATGGCCCAGTCTGGAAAATTTAGATAGGGAAAAGTAGTGGTAGCAAACTGAATAATTAACCAAGCAGTAACACAATAAAAAACAAATGCTCGTACAACATTACGGTCTTTTAGTTCATCCCAAAATTGGTTGAGTTTGTCAATAATTGACATAGGTTAACGGTCTTTAAGTCTTGGTTGAGTTGAGTTGGCTAAAATAGAAATTTATACCCAAAGTCCGCAAATTAATGAGCTAAAGTGATTGATCTTCAGCGATTTTAATCATTCCTATTTGTTAATTCTGACAAGAACACCGACTTTGAAATTAACTTGGTTTTGAAACGCAGCAAAATCCCTATATTGATCACTTTAATGGTAGTAGGAGAAGCGATCTTTTTCTTGCCATTTCTGATTCCCAGAGTTTTTCGACCTACTTTTCTAACAGCATTTCGGATCGACAATCTTGATTTAGGATTAGCTTTTTCGACTTATGGCGTCATTGCTATGGTGTCCTACTTCTTTGGAGGACCTATAGCAGACAAATACTCAGCTAAAAGTTTGTTGATATTTTCACTCCTTTCTACAGCAGCAGCTGGCTTTGCTTTGGCAACTATTCCGTCCTTGACAACATTAATTTTACTTTACGGCTTAGGGCGACCTAGTACACTGCTCCTCTTCTGGGCAGCATATATTAAAGGAATTAGAAAGTTTGGAGGTGAAGCCTCTCAAGGTAAATCTCAAGGTTTAGTTGATGGAGGCCGCGGTGTAGCCGCGGCAGTTATCGCCTCAGCTTCTGTAATTTTAATCGATGCTTTTTTACCTGTTTCTGCCGATGTTGCGAATCAGGAAGAACTTTCATATGCATTAAGTCTCATCATCTTGTTTTTTTCTACTATAGTGACCCTGGTGGCTATTTTAGCTTGGCTAATTTTACCCAATGATAGAACAGGAGAAGGAAAAGCCTCTCAGTTTTCATTCAGCAGTATGAGAAAGGCAATGCAACGTAAATCCGTTTGGATTCAGGCCATCATATTACTGTGCGCATATGTTGGCTACAAAAGTATTGATGACTTCGGGCTATACGCACAAGTTACATTTGGCTATGATGATGTTGAATCAGCACACATCGCTACCATTTCATTTTGGATGAGACCCATTGGTGCTGCACTAGCCGGTTATTTAGGCGATAAGTTTATCCACTCTCGAGTAACTTCAGTTTGCTTTATAGTGCTCATTCTTGGTGCCTTGGTAATTAGTTCAGGAATGCTTTCCGGAAGTATTTTTATCATTATCGCTTTAACCTTGGCCAGTACAAGCCTTGGTATTTATGGGCTAAGAGGACTTTACTATGCCCTATTCCAAGAGTCGAAAATCCCACTTTCTTATACTGGTGCAGCTATTGGTTTTGTTTCGGTAGTTGGTTACATGCCTGATGTGTTTATGGGCCCACTCATGGGTGTGTTATTAGATAATAATCCCGGAGAACTTGGTCATCAGTATATATTTGGAGTTTTAGTAATATTTGGAATTATCGGTCTAGTTGCCTCTAGACTATTTCAAGCTGATTCAAAAAGGGCTAAAAGCTATCAGCCTTAAACTTCTCGTTTCCAACAAAAGATTTATCCTTATCTTCAAAAGATAAATCTTATTGTACATGTCAGCCTTCAAACTTACTTGCTTCCTATTAATCATTAGTCTACTTAGTTGTGAAACTAATAAAGAGCCGATCGAAAAAACAAGCCCAGCCGGCTATTCAGATTTGGTTTCATTGTTTAAAGAATGGAGGGCTTTCGAACAACCTCCACTTAAAAACGGAGCTCCCGATTATACCGCTGCTACTTTCGATCAAAGATGGTCTGGCTTCAAAAGCTTGCAAAACAAACTACTCAAGATGGACACCATTGGATGGACAACTCCTGAGCAGGTAGATTACCACATTGTATGGGCAGAAATGAATGGCTACGACTTCAATCATAGAATCCTTAAGCCATGGCAGAGAGATCCTGCTTATTATAAAATAGTATGGATGGATCGCAGCGATGTTCCTGCCCATGAAGGCCCTACCAACCATGGAACTGTTGAGGTTTGGACATATGATTTCCCCTTGAACACGGAACAAAGAGAGACCTTCTTAAAAGGAATTCAATCCATCCCAGCATTTAATGAGCAGGCTCAAGAGAACTTAACGGGAAATGCTAGAGATCTGTGGGTGGCAGGCATTCGTGATATTAAAACACAAGTAGTCGACTTGAATTCTTTGAAGACATTAGAAGGCATATCTAATGATTCAGAATTGATAGGAGCCATTGATCAGGCGATAGATGCCACCACTGAATTGGTAAAGTGGTTAGAAAATGAATCTGAATCTAAAACAGGCCCATCAGGTATTGGCAAAGAAAACTATACTTGGTATCAACAAAATGTTCATCTCGTTCCACTCACTTGGGAAGATGAAGTGATGATCCTAAAAAGGGAATTAGCCAGGGCATGGTCTGCTCTAAAGTTGGAAGAACACCGCAACAGAAACCTGCCAAAACTAACCGCAGCCAACAGCCCTGAGGCTTACGATGCTATGGCAGAAAGATCTGCTAAAAGTTTACTGACATTTTTAGATGAACAAGAAATTGTGACGGTGAAAGACTACTTTGAACCAGCACTCAGAGAACACCTTGGAGCTTACATTCCCGAAGATAAACGTAACTTCTTCACCATTGGCGAGCACTATGATGCCAGGCCGCTCTACTCCCATTTCTACCATTGGTTTGAATTGGCAAGAATGGATAATGAGCCACACAAAAGTGAAATCAGAAAAGGCCCATTACTTTACAACATTTTCGACTCCCGCAATGAAGGCACCGCCACTGCTTTGGAAGAGATGTTTATGGATGCAGGCTTGTATGACGATGATCCACGTGTGAGAGAAATAGTACTCATTATGATCGCGCAAAGAGCTGCTCGTGGATTAGGCTCTCTTTATGCCCATGCGAATGAAATGAACAGTGAAGAAGCTGGTGGCATTCACTCGGAATTCACTCCTAGAGGCTGGATGAAAACTGAGAAAGACCTACTGCTATTTGAGCAACACTTATATCTGCGTCAACCGGGTTATGGTACAAGCTATATTACAGGGAAATACCTTTTAGAGGCGGCCATGGCAGACTATGCAAGATTGAATGAAGCTGATTTTAAGCTGAAGGACTTTTTTGATCAACTCAATAGTATCGGAAGCATTCCCATATCTCTTGGGCACTGGCAAATGACAGGAGTGAAAGATCAGATTTTAGCCATAACAGATAAAGACTAGTGATTAAATTCTTTAGAAAAATCCGACAACAGCTTATGAGTGAAGGTAAAAACAGTAAATACTTCAAATATGCCTTAGGTGAAATCATTCTTGTTGTAATTGGTATCCTCATCGCCTTGAGCATTAATAACTGGAATGAGCAACGCAAAGCCAAAAATGAGGAACAAAGCTATTTACTTGGTTTAAAAGAAGAGTTTAATTTCAATCTAGAGGCACTAAAAAGAGTTTCGAATACAAATGACAACAATGTAAAAAAGGCCCGTGAACTCCTTAAATATACAGGCCCAGGTATTGCTCCTTTAACAGAGCCTCAATTTGATTCCTTGCTTTATGGCTCATTGCTAAATGAAGTACAATTCCTACCTAGCCCTGGAGTGATAAATGAAATCACAAATGCTGGCAAACTTGGTAATTTTTCAGACAAAGAATTAAAAAAGGCCTTAGCCTCTTGGGAGTCGGTAATGACACGAATTAGATTTCAGGAGCGGGACGAAGTACTACGTGCCAGAATGGGTATGATTAATTTTATCAGTGACAAAACGAACCTCAGAAGAGCTGCTTACAAGAAGTATGGCCCAGCGGTAGGCTTTAGTCAGAGTAAATTTACAGGAAGCAGCAAGAAAATGTTGCAAATCGAAGAGTTTGAAAATATGTTAATGGATTTGGTGTTTACTAGCTTCGCACTAAATGAAATCTATTATCCAGAACTAGAAGAAAAGATAAGGATAATCCTGAAACTGATTGATGAAAGCATTGAATAAATCAAATAAGCACCTCTTAAGTCGTTAATATTATCATGTAACAAATTGGGATAAAAACTATGGCTTCATCCCTTATTGAGTGCACTCCCACGAAATAACCGAGGATTTATCTCACACACAAACATCTGTCTTTCAAATGCTTAATCTATGATTGTAAAATATTTTTAACATAGAGTAAAACTTTTTATACCTTTAGTACGTCATTTTTTACATAAGGTCAAATTTTATATACAAGTAAAACAATGTCGTATCACGAAAACAAAAATCTCGTCAACATGGCTGCTGCTATTTTGGTACCTGCCATCTACTTCGGTCTATTATTCAAAGGTTCTCCTCAAATAGATTTAGACTCTGCCGAACTGCTCAAATTCTGGGGAAAGAAAATGATGGTCTATATTCTGGTAGCCATCGGAATAAGAATAGGTATTGAAATACTTTATGCCATTGTTTATTCTGCAATTACTAGGGAATCTGTCCCAAAAACTGATGAACGCGATAAGCTTATAGAGCTTAAATCGAAGAATGTGAGTCAGATCATTTTCATCTTTGGCATCATTGCAGGCATGGGATCTCTCGCTTTAGAAATGTCGGTTAACGCTTTCTTTATCTCCTTTTTGGTCGGAGGAGTGTTAGCGGAACTTGTTGAAAACACAATTCAACTGGTTTACTATAAAAGAGGGTTTTAATGGCGAAATATAAGATCCATAATAACATTCGAACATTGCGCTTTATGCAAGGAGAGATGACGCAGCAACAACTGGCCGAAAAGGTAGATGTCTCAAGACAAACTATTGTAGCCATTGAGAAGGGTAAGTATTCTCCTACTTTGGAACTGTCGTTTAAAATAGCGCAGGTCTTTAAAGTACCTCTGCATGAGGTGTTCTCTTATCAGCCCGAAGGCAAATAAAAACTCAAAACAACATGAAAGCCTATATCCGAAAACGTTATTGCGCGCCTGAAAATCTAGAACTTCAAAACTTTCAGAAGCCCACACCCAAGGCAGATGAAATTCTAGTTAAAGTAAGGGCAGTTTCCATTAACCCGGCCGACTGGCATTTGATAAGAGGCACCCCATTTTTAGTCCGCTTCTTAATGGGTTTTCCTAAACCAAAAAATATTTTTGTTGGGGCAGATGTCTCAGGAGTAGTGGAAGAGATCGGAACTAAGGTCACTGAATTTAAGATAAGTGATGAGGTTTTTACAGATGTAATGGGAACAGGAGCCGGTAGTTATGCTGAATACATTTGTGTAAAAGCCACTCAATGGGTCAGTAAACCTAAGAATATCAGCCATGAAGCTGCTGCTGCTGTGCCAATAGCTGGGCTAACCGCCCTACAAGGATTGAGAGATCATGGAGAATTAAAAAAAGGTCAAAAGGTTTTAATTAACGGTGCTTCAGGGGGTGTGGGTACTTATGCAGTTCAACTAGCCAAATGGATGGGAGCTGATGTAACAGCAGTATGTAGCTCTTCTAAAATAGCTCTAGTTAAGTCCTTAGGTGCAGATCAGATCATTGACTACACACAGGAAAACTTAGGTTCTATAAACAGTCAATTTGATTTGGTATTTGATGCAGTAGGTAATATCACAGCCAAGATGGCCCAAAAGCTTTTAACAACTCATGGCATTTGCCTTTTAATCGGTTGGGGTGGATTTTCGCATATGATGGCTTTTAGCATAAGTAAAGCTTGGATCAACCGGTTTACAAAAAAAAGACTTGGCTCGTTTACTGCCAAAATGAAGGTTGAAGACTTGAAACAAATGGCTGATCTATTAGCATTTGGTGAAATCAAGTCAGTGATTGATAAAAACTACCCTTTCAATGAGCTCAAGAAAGCCATCGCTTATCAAGAACAAGGTCATTCAGCGGGGAAGGTCATAGTGACAGTGGCTGGTTAACGCGTTTCAGCATTGAGAATGTCACCTTTAAGTGGATTATTCTCCACTTCCGCAATTTTCAAATCGAACTAAAAATTAAAAAAAGAAATTAGAATCATTAACCATTAATACATTAAGCATGAAACTCTTAATATTCAAAACAAATATTGAAGGGGAGAACAAGGTCAAATCTCTCTTTTCACTCTTTACTTTTTGTCCTGAAATCTACGAATGGACAGTGGATTTAGAAGACAGAGATAAAGTACTTAGGATAGAAGCTAGCGAAAGCTTTAAACAAGAATCATTAGTTGAGCTGCTGCGGGTAGTAAATCTAAGATGTGAAGCACTCCCTGACTAAGGGATTCGAAATTAGGCCGTTTTCAATATTTATAAACCAGACGGGATCACTGCAAGACTTATCTTAAGTGAAATTAATTAAATTAACGCCTGATAGACAGTAGATTAGTAAACACACACACTATGGCTAACACTTATACACAAATACATATTCACGCTGTATTCGCTGTTCAAAACAGGCAAAGTCTTATCTCGAAATCATGGAAGAATGAACTTTATAAATACATTACTGGTATCATTCAAAACAACAATCACAAGGTTCTTCAAATCAACGGAATGCCAGACCATGTTCACATCCTCTTCGGAATGAGGCCAACACAAAGTCTTTCTGATCTAATGAAGCAAGTCAAACAAGAATCTTCCAAATGGATTAATCAGCAAGGGTTTGTTAAAGGTAAATTCTCTTGGCAAGCAGGATTTGGCGCTTTTTCTTATTCAAAATCTCAAATTCCAAATGTTATTCAATACATAGAAAAACAAGAAGAGCATCATACAAAGAAATCATTCAGGGAAGAATATCTTGATTTCCTCAAAGCCTTTGATCTCAACTATAATGAAGCTTATATCTTCAAGCCAATCATCTAATGTACCTAAAGGCACATTTAACCAAATAGCATTTAAATTCCACCTATGTTTAGTCCCTGTCGGGACCTTAGATTGTTCTAATGAACCTAACCTCAAATCGAAAGGACAGACTTAATACTTTGATTTGATAAAATCGACTTCCATTACGAAAAGTCTCAATTAAGCATCGCCCCTTAGGGGCTAAATATCGGTAACACAAAAAGACAACGAGATCCCTTGTGCCTTTAGGTACAAGTCTATGGAATTAGATGTTAGAGCACCTCTATTCTATTCCTATGAAGCTCTACTCTATCTTCCTTTTCTAGTTTTTTAAGTAGTCTTGAAATAACTACTCGTGAAGTATTAAGTTCCTGAGCAATTTGCTCGTGAGTCTTATTGATGACGAACGAACCTGTGCTTTGCTTTTTATCCAGCAGATATTTCATTAATCGCTGATCCATATTCATGAATGCAATACTATCGATGGTATTGAGCATTTCATCAAAACGATCATGATATGAATCGAAAATGAATTTGCGGAAAGAGCGATACTTAACCATCCAGTTATCTATGTGATGCATAGAAACCATCCAAAGAGTAGCATCATCTTCAGCTACCACTTTAAACTCCGAGATTTGAGTACCCAAGCAACAAGAAATAGACATAGCACAAGCGTCTCCACCTTCCAAATAGTAAAGAAATATTTCTCTACCATCTTTGTCTTCACGCATCACCCTAAGTGTTCCTGAAATGACCATCGGCATTTCTTTAGCCTCCATTCCTGGTTCAATCAGTGTTTGTTCACCTCTAACTTTTAATAAACGACCTGTCTGAATGATCTCTTCTACAAGCTGATTCTCCAATCCTAAATTTTGGAGAACCAGCGTAATTCTATCTACCATAGCTATTCGTTATTGATGATTGCAAGCCCTAAACTTTCTTGCCTTTCATCATTTTGTTCCAATATAGGTAAGGAAGCATGTACTTCTTTAAAACCCATAGCCTCCAGTGCTCTTTTGAAGAATCAAATATTAGCATTTTCTTCAATTCTGGATCAGGCGTAAAGTTATTCTTATAATCGAATTCAGCCAATACCATTTTGCCATAGCCCGTTACCAAAGGACAAGAAGAATAACCATTATACTTCATATCGGTTATCCCAGACGTTTCCATTAATTTAAGAATATTGGCAACCACAATAGGCGCTTGCTTTCTAATTGCAGCACCTGTTTTTGCTGTAGGTAAACCTGCAGAATCACCTAGGCCAAAAATATTCTGATACTCAGTATGCTGAAGTGTTTCAATATTGACAGATAGCCAACCTGCTTCATTGGCCAATTTAGAGTTCTTAATAAAATCAGGAGCTGTTTGAGGTGGAGCCAAATGAAGCATATCATAAGGCATTACCGTTGAATAGACACCCTCAGTGCGCTCATCCAAAACATTCCCTTCATTTACAATACAATTGTTTTCTTCGGGATTTACACTTCTGAACGTTATTTCTCTGTTGGCCGCGTCAATTTTAACAGGGGCATAAAAAGGCTTAAAATGAATCCCATAATTATGTATAACCTTCATTAGGGTTTTAGCAATTACTGGAACACCAAAAATCACAGTACCCGGTGTAGCGAAAACCACATTGGTTTTATCTAGAATTCCTTCCTTCTTGAAGTAGTCTGAAGCTAGATAACAAATCTTTTGAGGAGCTCCCCCACACTTAATTGGAGTTGTTGGTTGTGTAAAAATGGCATTACCCCCTTTAAAGTTCTTCAGCACATTCCAAGTGTGTTTCGGATCTGTATAATTACTACAAACTACGTCCTTGTCCAAGGCTTCTGATAGTCCTTCAATTAAAGATGGATCCATTTTTATACCTGGAGCAGCCACTAGGAAATCATAGCTATATTCGTTGCCTTCGTCAGTGACGACAATATTTTCCTCTGGTTTAAACTCACTTGCCGATTCTTTGATCCATGTTACGCCTGGAGGAATTAGGTCCTTCATTGGGCGATAGGTTTTATCAAAATCGAAGGTATTTGCACCGACTAAGGTCCAAGCAGCCTGATAATAATGCTTATCTGAAGGCTCTATAATGGCTATATCGAGGTCTTTTTTCGCTCTTTTCAGTTGAGCAGAAACCATGATTCCGGCAGTACCTCCGCCTATTACTAAAACTTTGTGGTGAGAACTCATTTTGTTGGGGTTAATGGTTGAAACAATTTAAGCATTGTTTTTAATGCCATTGTAATTATACCTAATCCCTAAAAAAATGAGTGTGACTTTGGTTACATAGAAAATTGACTTTCGTCAACTTTCTAATTTTCTGGAATGGTGCGGCTAATTTCCACCTAGCTCCTCCAAGTATTCAAAATTTAGATATGGCTTACCAGCAGCCCAGAGTAATTCAACCTTAGCTTTTTCTATAGCAACCTGTTGTTTAATGAGTTTAATTCTGGCGTCCAAGAGCTTGTCTTGCTGGAAATTGATTTTGAAAAGATCGCTCTCCCCTGTATCCAGATTAAAGAGTTCAGCCTCAAGAAGGCGTTCATAGTTAAAAACCGACTGTTCCAAAAGAGACACCATCTGCTGACCATTAAGCATTTCGAAATATGCCCCCTCAACTTCATTTACAATTTGTTGTTCAGCGAATTGGCTTTCATAGTTAGTCTGACCAATTTTAATTCTTGTCTGCCTTAATTTTGCTCTTTCTTTCCTAAGAAAAAGTGGAAACTCAACTTCCAAACCAAACTTATAATTGTTTCCAAAATCTACATTCGTAAACTCCCCATTATAATTAAGGGGAGAGTTAATTAGGTTATAATTCAAATCTACCCTTGGCTTTAAGTTTTCTTTTGCCAAACGCTCATCAACGCCCAACTGCTCAATTTTCAGATCAAATTTCTGGAGCTCTGGGTGATTCTGAATGGCAAAATTTAATAGGCTATCTAGAGATTCATTCGGTAACAGAAACTCAACATCCCAAATTGGAGCCACATTGTCTTGAATTTCTAGAGGCTCTTCATTTTCTCCCCAAAGAAAATTAGATAGCATTAGGCTAGCTCTTTTAAAATTAATTAACGCAGCTTGTCTATCAGTACTTCTGTTCTGAAAAGTAATTGCAGCTTGAATGGTATCAATTGCTGCTAACTCTCCAAACTCAAAGTCTTGCTTGGCCAGTCGATAAATCTCTTCAGATATGGACAAACTCTGATCAACCATTCGATACTGAAAATAACTATAGTACCAATCCCAATAAGCCTTTGTAGCGGACAGTAAAGCTTTGTTGATCATTTTTATTCTTTCAGCATCAGTAATCTGAGCAAATAGCTCGGCTTGTTTCACCGAAGCTCGTCTTTGATCAATAAAGAGTCCTCTGCCCACTGGTAAGCTCACTCCTGCCGTAACTTGTCTAAATTCTTCAGACGCAGGTATAGCATTTTCAGGGCTTAAGAATGCTCCTCTATTTCTGTCCACACTTACCTTAGGGTCAATAGGAAACCACAGTGGCACTTTTAAGGTAGTGTTGAAAATATCGTAATACTCGGTATCCTTATAGTTCTTGATATTCCAATTACTCGTCAGCTTTGGATCGAAAGCCCCTCTTGCCAACCTAATCTCTTGAATGGCATTCTCTGGCAATAAGTTAGCTTGCTTAATCACAGGATGATTTGCCAATACAATTTTGGCAAAATCCTTAAGTGAGAATAGCTGCACTGAATCACTAATTAGAACAACCTCTTCAATACTTTTAACACGGATTTGATTCTGTGCTTTAAGTAAGCTTGGGTGCAGTAAAAAACCGATGATGAAAATATAAGCCAGAATTACCCTCATGCTATTTCTTTGCTTCTTCTTTCTTCAAAACTTCATCTTCAGGAGCAGCGTATAAGCTCGGTGGGAATCCGTTCAGCTGACGCCAGATCTCATACCACACAGCAACATTGTCTAACATTACCCAACCTTTGGTACCAGAACCCATTCTTAATTGTTCAGGCCAAACCTCATCTTCAGGGTCTTGCGTTACCAAGATTCGGTATTTGCCGCCTTGGCTATCTACCCGATCAATGACCCTTACCACACCACCAAATGTTCCGACAGAGACGTTGGGCCATCCAGAAAACTGCAATGCTGGCCAACCATCAAATTGTATCCTCACTTTACGGCCTTGCGCAATCAAAGGAGCATCCATAGCTCGAACGAACATTTCAACCGCCAATTCAGGATTCTCAGGCATAATTGTCGCTACCGATTCACCTTCTTTTATGGTCTCTCCTATACCTGCCTTCATAGCCCGAACCACAAATCCATCTTGCGGAGCTACGATCTGATATTGCTCGTTACGAATACTGAAATTTGCATATTCATTGACTAATTTGGCAAGGCTACCTTCTCCATCATAGATTTCAGCCAAAGTATTATTTCTATCAGATTCTGCCTTACTGATTTTATCTAAAAGCTCAGCCTCAACTGCTGCAATACCTACTCTGGCATTAATAACTTCTTGCTTACTTGCAGAGAAGGTGTTTTCAGCACTTGCCAATTTCATTTTAGCCTCTTGATACTTAGACTCTATCTCTTGTATTTTAGTTAAAGCAATGTTACCTGCTTCACTCCGTCTTAAATTACGTTGATAGATATTCTCTTGGTTAGCCAGTCTAACCTTTTCCGCCTCATAATCAACGCTATCGCTTATCAGTTTGAACTGTGTTTGTTTCAGCTTATTCTGAGCCTGCTCACGCTTTTGAACTAATAAATCCTTCAAAGCACTAATTTGTCTATCTAGCGCTAACACCTTATCCTTTTTGGAGTTAATACTAGACTCTTTGGCTTCAATTTGCTCTTGAGTACGTTCCAATAACTCCGGATCAAAGAACTTATCCTTAATCTCAGTTAACGTTAAAATAGTATCTCCTTTATTGACAAATTGACCTTCTCTAATATTCCAACTTTGAATCCTACCTGCAATAGTCGTTTCTATTGATTGAGGCCTCTCACCGGGACTAAAAGCTGTTAGTCGTCCGTTGCCTCTTATGTTTTGCTGCCAAGGAAAAAATAAAAGAATGAAGAACAGGAAGGTTACCGAAAGCAAAATTCTAGCAAGCTTTTTCCCTGATTTTGGAGAGCCCAAGGTCTTGAAAAGAACACTGTCTAGATGCTGCACCTTTTGATTTTCGTTATCGGATAGATTCAACATGTCTTAAACTTTAATAATCTTGTTCAAATAACCAGCAGACAATAGCTCTGGATAAGTCCCTTCGGCTAGTATTGTTCCTCCTTCCATAACAATAACACGATCGCAGGCCGCCATCACCATTGGGTCATTACTTACTGCCACCAATGTACACTCAGCAGCTTTAGTAACAACATTAATGAGGTTATCTTTTTCTGAACGCTGAAATGATGAAAAAAAGTCATTCAAAATGAGAAGCCGTGGTTTTTTAACCAGACACCTGGCCAAAATTAATTTATGTACAAAACTACTTGAAAAACCCTTTCCCCCACTTATTACCTGAGTGTTTAGGCCATCCGGTAGCATGTTAATTTTATCTGCAAGGCCAACCAAGCTTATTGCTGAAACCGCGTCTCTAGTAGAAATTTGAGGTTTACCAACTACAATATTATCAAGAATAGTGCCCTCAAAAATGTCATCTGCCGACACATTCTTTGCAACTTTATCTCTAAGGTTGGTTAAATCCAAGTCTCTGAGACTAAAATTATTAATGGTTAGCGCACCACTGTAATTTTGGTTGATACCAGAAATAGTATTGGTAAGTGTCTTCTTTCCAGATTCATTCCCTCCGGCAATACATATTTTCTCTCCACAGGCAAAGCCAGTATTGATACTATGAATAGCAGGTTTTTTATCCCCAGGATAGGTATAACTTAGGTTCTGCAAACGAATCGAAAACCCTTTATTTAAGTCTTCAGCGTTAAGATCGATACCTCCCACTTTTTCTAGTGGCAAATCGGTGACTTGACTAATTTTATCAACAGCTGTGAGCATATCATACACCACGTCCATGTAGGTGATGATTTTCTCGACTGAATTCAGAATCAAAATGATAATTACCTCCGCTGCGACAAATTGTCCTAGAGTAATTTCTCTATTGATTACTAATGAGGTACCAATGATCAAAAGTCCACCTGTAATAATGGCCTTGAACAATACGATATACACATATTGATTCACAAGCACCTTAAAGTGTACCTTCCTATTGATCAGATAGTTATTAACGTTATATTCTGTCTTTTTTACCGGAAGATTCGTGTTGCCAGAAATCTTAAACGAGTTGATTGTTCTTGCAATCTCTTCTAACCAATAGACTACCTTGTATTTGTACTTAGACTCCTTAATGGATGATTGTAAACCCTTTGGACCCGTTAATCGAAAAATGAGTAAGAGGGTCAGAATTAGCACTAAACCAAAGAAAACAAAGAAAGGATGGTAAAAAGACAATAACACCAGACCAAAAAGAATCTGAATGATCCCAGAAACTAAGTCTCCAAGAAGTTTTGGAAGACCCTTTTGGATAGTAAGCACATCAAAAAACCTATTAATTAACTCTGGTGCATGAATGTTATTCAAGGATTCAATCTTCATCCTTGGAATTCTAAAGGTAAACTCTAAGGCAGCTTTGGTGAAAATTCTTCTTTGCAAGTATTCCACCAGTGTTATTTGCATAATCTGCAAACCTCCTGAAGCGAGTATACCAAGTAAAACGAGTCCAATAAGTAAATAAATAGAGCTGAATACTACTCCTCCCGAAACCAACTCTACGGTAGCCTGTATACCCAATGGTAATGTTAGGGACACAATTCCTACAAAGGCAGCGTAAACGAAAATATAAGAGATATCTCTCTTTTCTTCGCTTAAAAGCCTTATCAAACGCTTTACAGGAGAAAGGGGTTTAGGCACCTCTCCTTCATCATGATCAGAAACTAGACTCCGGTAACTAAAGGCTCCTAAAAGCATCACCTCTCCTTGTGAGTCCTTTATGAATTGATCTTTGATCTCATCAAAATTTACTTCACGATTTCCATCTACCGTTATTTCCATCGCTAGTATCCCCTTTCTAGCTTTGGTCAGTATGACCGGATAAAATCCATCCACGGTTTGTCGAAAACCAATTAGGGGAATACTCACATCATTTAAGAATCCGGCAAGTTGTCCTCCCTCCATAGCCTGATCTAAAAGAACAATCCTGATTTTATTAGCGGTCTCTATCAAGTCTCGTTTAAAATCAAAGACTTCATCTATGGCATAACTCTTAGCACTTAACTGCAAGTCTTGCAGCAAAGCCTCTTCAAGATCACTTTTGAGTAATACCGAAATCTCTTTGATCGTATTTGCAATGTACTGATTGGTCATAGTCTTAAAGCTTTAGGGCTTAATGGCTTTTTGTATGAGCTGGAGTAAAAAAACATAGTTTTGATTATGAACATCACCATTAACTATTTTGTGTTCTGTCAAAGATGGTAAATGCTCAGCAAAAAACACTTGATGATGTGCTGCTTGTAAGACAGTACTCACTAAGGCATTAGCATATTCATAACATGGATTGATCTCTTTGATTACGTCAGATATACGTTTGCATAAGGTTTTAAATCCACGGAACAGATCTTCCCGATTATCATTGTCAACATGCTTAGTTAAATAAATCTTATCTGATTCACTGATAATAATTCTTTGCAGTGCAGGTTCATCCACTGATGGAAATGAGGAGTCGTTCACCTTCTGTTCAGTAATAAGGCGTAATGCAATCGCCAACCTCTCTTCAGGGGACTTGACATTATGAGTTTCGAAATCAATTCGGTACTCTAACCAATTCCAATACCATGCAATAAGGTACACTAGAAGCTTGTGTTTGTTCTCAAAGTAGCGATAAATAGAAGCCTCTGTTGAATCAATCGCAATGGATAGTTTTTTAAAGGTAAATGCTTCTAAGCCCAATTCATCAATCATTTTGATCGATTGATCAATAATTTTTTTGCCCAACTCCGTGTCTTGCGGATCACGCAGGAAGAGATTAGCATTCATTTCAAGCCTTAATAGTGCCATGTTGTAATAAGTGTGAAAGCTAACTACACTCCTGAATAGTATTACTTTTATTTTTAATAGCCAGATAAACAACGGCAAGCTGAGAAAAAAGTTTTGAAACTCAAAAAAAAAGAGACCACTCCCCAGTAGTCTCTTTTCGTATTTTTACAAATACCCCCAAATAACAAAAGCGGGGAACGATTGCTCGCCCCCACTTACCCTGTTTCAATTTGAGTTGAAACAGAATCCCAAGTTACTGTTCAGAACCAGTCAAATATCAGATTGCTCTTCTATTGGCCTACCTCCTCTCAGCTTAGCCTATATTGTTCGTGCATCGCACCAACAAGAGGGTGAATTTCTGCAGCTATTGCACTTTCGTGCTGTACATGTTCTACTAAGAGCAAGCCCCTTTCATCACACTAGCTTTCTTTCAAAAACTACGAGCCGTTACCAGCCCGGTACACTCCCACAACACTAAAGTTGCAGTAGTCATCGTTTGCACTTTGACCTATTTCTTTGCTTTAGCCTGCTTTAATCACCTTTCAGCAGAAAGATTTTTAAAACGCCTTTGATTACTCCCTTTCAAGTAGTGATCTGTGCTAGTAATTTGTGTCCCTGAAAGCCACTCTTTACTTCTCCATTTGCGTGAGCATCTCGAGATCTGCATTGAAATTTTTGCTGTTTCAGATTTACCATGGTAAATCCATTCATTACACTTTTTCAGGCATCTCCTGAAGAGAGATTGAAGCCTTGCTTCGGTTCTTTATCCCTCACTTGGTATAACTAAAGTATGTTATATAACTTTACACCCCAAGCTTGTAACTCCTTAGTTTTCAACAAGTTTCCCACCATTTAATTCACATACTTTTCCACAGGGTTATACACAGGGTTATGCACATTAATCTGACCATCAATCACTTGACATAAACGAACTGTCCAACTGATTTAAAAATTCTTTTACAGAAGAAGACCTTCATTATCACTGCCATTTGACGCATTTTCACTAAAATTGCAGCCAAATTACTGTGGACATGAGCGAAAACGAAAAGCACGAATCTTTGAATTTCATTGAACAAATGATTGAAGCCGATTTAAAATCTGGCAAACGACAAAGTGTGCACACCCGTTTCCCTCCGGAGCCGAACGGTTATTTACATATTGGTCACGCCAAGTCTATCGTACTCAACTTCGGTTTAGCTGAAAAATATAACGGCACTTGCAACCTTCGCTTTGATGATACTAACCCAGCCAAGGAAAGTACTGAGTACGTAGATGCCATCACCAAAGATATTGAATGGCTTGGCTATGAATGGAATGGAGATGCTCGCTATGCTTCTGACTACTTCGAGACGCTTTATGAGTTTGCCACAAAGCTCATTGAAAATGGACTGGCTTATATAGATCAACAATCGGCCGAAGAAATTAGCGCAGGTAGAACGAACCCTTCGATACCAGGAATTGAAAGCCCACACAGAAATAGATCGGTTGAAGAAAACTTAGATTTGTTTAAACGAATGAGGGCAGGTGAATTTGCGGAAGGCACTCATGTATTGCGCGCCAAAGTGGATATGAATTCGCCTAACATGCAGATGCGCGACCCAATCATGTATCGCATCAGAAATGTAAGCCACCACAGAACTGGTGATAAATGGTGCATTTACCCGAACTATGACTTCGCTCACGGTCAGTCTGACTCTATTGAAGAAATCACTTATAGTCTTTGTACGCTTGAGTTTAGAGACCACCGGCCTCTTTATGATTGGTTCATTCAAAAGCTTGAAATTTTTCCCTCGGAACAAACTGAATTTGCTAGGCTGAACCTAGGCTACACTGTTGTGAGTAAAAGAAAACTACTTCAGTTAGTAGAGGAAAACTACGTTACTGGTTGGGATGACCCTCGTATGCCTACACTTAGCGGCTACAGGAGAAGAGGTTACACACCTGATTCTATCAAGAATTTCGTAAAAAAAGTAGGCGTAGCGCGTAGAGACGGCATTACCGATATTGCTCTTCTCGAGCATAGTATTCGCGAAGACTTGAACAAAAAGGCGAGTAGAGTATTTGGAATTCAGAATCCGCTAAAGGTTGTAATCACTAACTGGCCAGAGGATAAGGTTGAGACTCTCCAGGCTGTAAACAATCCAGAAGATGAGTCAGCAGGCACAAGAGATATGCCTTTCGCAAAGGAAATCTATGTAGAAAGAGACGATTTTATGGAAGACCCTCCCTCTCCTAAAAAATGGTATAGACTTGGGCCAGATAGAGAAGTAAGGTTGAAATATGCCTACATCGTAAAATGCACTGGTTTCAAAAAGAACGAAGCTGGAGAAATTGAAGAAATCTACTGTGAATACGACCCAGAAACAAAGAGTGGGCAAGACACTAGTGGAAAGAAAGTGAAAGGTACATTAGGCTGGGTATCTGCAGCTCATGCGGTGGATGCCGAGATAAGGCTTTATGATAGACTCTTTAAAACCGAGAACCTCAACACCATCGAAGACAGCTTTTTGGATCATCTGAACCCAGATTCCTTGCAAATCATTAATAATGCTAAGCTAGAAGCTTCACTATCTTCGGCACAACCGGGTGATCAGTTTCAGTTTGAGCGCCAAGGCTATTTTATAGTAGACAAGGATAGCACCTCAGAGAAATTGGTTTTCAATAGAACTGTGACGTTAAGAGATAACTGGAAAAACTAATGCCTTTAGCCCAAAGCCATATCGATCAACTCAAAGAAGGTGATATTGCTTTGGTGGGCATTCCTTTCGATGAAAACTCATCATTTCTTAGAGGACCAGCAAAGGCTCCTCAGTTGATTATGGACGCCATTAATTCAGATTCAGCCAATTTCTATACTGAGCAATTGGAAGACCTCTCTAGTGAAGATCGACTGAAATGGATTGGCAATGCTGAATTGAATGATTATTGGGACATTGAAACGGCTATTGATAGTATTCTGAACAAAGGGGCTACTCCATTTTCTTTAGGAGGAGATCATTCGGTCACCTATCCTATTATGAAGGCGATGGCCAAAAAGTATAATTCCCTGAGTATTCTCCACTTCGATGCCCACGGAGATCTTTACCATATACTCGACAATAACCCTCATTCTCACGCCTGTCCATTCGCAAGAATAATGGAAAATGGATTGGCCCAAACACTTACTCAAATTGGCATTAGAACCTTGACTCAGCATCAGTCTGATCAGGCCGAAAAATATGGAGTTACGGTCAACACAATGAAAGATAGAAGTCATTTAAAAGGACTTGATCTCAGTGGACCTGTTTATCTAAGCTTTGACATTGATGTATTAGATCCAGCCTTTGCCCCGGGGGTCTCGCATCATGAACCAGGTGGCTACAGCACAAGAGAGGTTCTAGACATTATTCAATCGCTGAAACTCAATATCGTTGGTTTAGATGTAGTAGAATACAACCCTGACAGAGACCTCAATGGCGTAACAGCCATGGTTGCTGCCAAGGTGGTGAAGGAGTTGTTGAGCTTAGTTCTATAAATAAAATCAGCCAGCTTTGGCTGAGTGGTGTTCACAATCTCAATACAAAGCCTATTTCTCTAATTCTTTCATTGCTGCAAAGAACATCTCTATCTCCTCTTCAGTATTGTAATAATGTACACTAGCTCTAACAATTTCTGATAAGCCCCTGGCAGTCATATCTAGATAGGTATTAGCTATTCCATTCCAGCTCACATTAATTCCTTTTTTCAACAAATGAGCTTGCACTTCAGATGCTGAAAAGCCATCTACAGTGAAGGAGACGATTCCCCCAATCTGAGAGCCTAAGTCGTGACATTGAACATTTGGTAAAGCGACCATTCCGACTCGTATTAGATCGGCAAGGTGCTGAACCCTTTGCCACATGCCTTCCAGTCCAGCATCATGAGCATAGTCGGCAGCAACCTTCAACCCCAGTTGATTGGCCCGGTTACCTTCCCAGTTCTCAAACTTTCTTACATCTTTTCTGATCTCATAACTCTCCTCACCTGTCCAAGTAGCAGCATGGAGGTCAATGGTATAAGGAGTTAGTTCGGGCAGAACAGTTTCTCGAACATACAGAAACCCAGTGCCTCGAGGTGCTCTTAAGTACTTTCTACCTGTCGCTGAAAGCATGTCGCATTGAATTTTTTCAACATCGATGGGATATTGACCTACCGTTTGACAAGCATCTAACAGAAATAATACCTGATACTTTTTACAGATTGCCCCAATTTTTTCAGCGGGGGCTAAATGACCAGAATTGGTAGGCATATGCGTAATTGAAACTAATTTGGTGCTGTGCGAAAGCAGGGCTTCAAAAGCCTCAAGGTCTTCATCCCCATTCTCTAGGTTCGGAATAATCTTTATCACTGGCTTTTTAGGATGGTGTAAGTAAGCCAGATAATTACTAGCATAATCTGGTCTATTACAGATTATCTCATCACCTTCTTGCCAATCAATAGCTTGGAAAGCAGCATTCCATGCCGCAGTAGCATTTTCGAGAAGAGCAATCTCACTCCTTTTAGCATTGATTAGCTTGGCCAGTGAACCATAAGATTCTTCTAAAAGGTCGAACTTCTTTGCATTTAATTCATACCCTCCGACAAGAGCCTCCTCTGATAAATAGTCGAGCACCGCATCTCTAACTTGGTTCGTAGGCAGAGCACTTCCTGCATTATTAAAATGAATCACATTTTGAGTACCATCTGTTTCAGCCCTAAATCTGGCAATATCTTTGTCTGTAAACATGCTGGAAGTTAATAATCTCAAATAGAAAGATACCATTTGGAAAACATCTATTTCAGGCATTCATTGACATCCGTATCTTTAGATAAAATTCAAATTGTATGCGTAAACTTTACCTTTCTGCTCTTCTTCTCATTTCTATTACCTTTTCAGTTTTTGCTCAAATTGATCAATCTGATGTAGATGCCTTTATCAAGGATTATGCTGCAAAAAATCAGGCGAGCGAAGAAAAAGTGCGCGACATCCTTAATGACGCTGTCTTTCAGCAAGACATCATCGATAAAATAAGTCGGCCTGCTGAAGGAACCATGACATGGGAACGCTACCGAAAGATCTTTATCACAGAGGAGCGTGCCAATGCAGGGATTGAATTCTGGAAAGAGCACCGAGCAACTGTTGAGAAAGTAAGCCTAGAAAATGGCGTTAGTGAAGAAATCATTCTTGGCATTATAGGCGTAGAGAGCTACTTTGGAAGAAACAAAGGTACATACAGAGTATTAGACGCACTTTATACACTGGGTTTCGGTTACCCTAGAAGAGGTAAATTCTTTAAGTCTGAATTAGCTAAATTTCTTGAACTCTCAGAAAAAGAAAACCTAGATGCTAAAACATTAAAAGGCTCTTATGCTGGGGCTATAGGTTATTCTCAATTTATGCCAAGTAGCTATTTGGCGTATGCTAAGAGCTTTGATGAAGGAGGCAATGCAGACTTAGCAAACGATCCGACAGATGCGATTGCTAGTGTCGCTAATTACTTGAAAGTTCATCGTTGGAAAAAAGGCCAACCTATTGCAGCCACTGCAACGTTTTCACGCGAAGTCATCAATTTGAACAAGCAATCTCTCAAGCCTAAAAATCAGCTCTCTGATTATACTACACTAGGTATTAAGCCAGGGATCGATATTGCCGAGAACACTCCCGCAACCCTCATTATTTTAGACAATGAAAAGGACAAAGAGTATTGGTATGGATTCGATAATTTCTATGTGATTACCAGATACAATCATAGCCCTATGTATGCCATGGCTGTCTTTCAGTTGGCTGAAAAAATGAAGGCAATGATGAATTGAGGAAAAGTGAACTGAGGTGAGAAACATCAGACAAAAAAGTCCAGACACTGCTGTCGGGACTCGGATAGAAAACACTTGTTCTCCTAAATAATCTCAAACCAGAAACTAATCAGGTCTTTGCAAGTATCTTGTCTTTTTAATCAAATGCCCAATTTCTTCTCTTGTAACGACCTGCTTCCCATCTTCTTTCAATTCCTCCAATAATAATTCTGCAATTCGAACCTCTTCTAATTTATTTTGCGGCTGACCCCTCCACTTCGCTAAATAATCAAACAATAAATTGCGACAGGTTTCTTCAACATGAAATACCACACCGCTGATGGTGACTTTATCTTGGCTATTCATTGTGTCGGGAGGGTATATGGGTTGAGAAATCATTTTAACTACAGTTTGATCTTTAGACTCTTTTGAACAGATTTGGTTACTCAGTTCTCTAGATGCTTAATCTATAGATGAGTTCTAGCAGAAAAATGTTGCACTGGAGGCAGAGATTTAACACTCGTTAAGTTTCATTAACATATTGCTATTTCGATCAAAGGAGTAAACCACAACACTTAAATCTAGTAACTGTTACCGCAAAAGCTTCTAGATTTCTATACTCACTGAGTTGCATTCTTTTATCCCAAAGCCTTACCATTACATCTTGAAGGGCATCTTCTGCTTCTTCTACCGACTTGAGCATATG
Source organism: uncultured Roseivirgaceae bacterium (assembly GCA_964350505.1). Lineage (GTDB taxonomy): Bacteria > Bacteroidota > Bacteroidia > Cytophagales > Cyclobacteriaceae > Roseivirga. The sequence goes on from CAYGKL010000007.1 coordinate 39,117, forward strand.
CAGTGCTATTCTATACAGTCGGTCTTTTAGAGGTAAAACCTTGCTTTTAAATTCTTGCAACTCCATTCAATTCTATAGACGAGGTGGTTATTTTTACATTACACATAAATCTTAATTCACTGAAAACGATGGTTGACTACAATCCTATCTATCTGTATTTCAGAACGTAAGGTTTATCAAATAAATGAGATTATTTTCGCTTAGCGAATTGTTATGTTTTTCATTCTCTCTAAAATACTGTCTTTTTTCATCCGCCCACTCACATGGGTAATTGGGCTTATAATATTGTCCATTTGGTTGAAAAATAAAGCTTGGCAAAAAAGATGTCTTTTGACAGGGCTTATTCTACTCATGTTCTTTTCTAACCAGTACATTGCCAATAGAGTGATGGTATGGTGGGAGGCTGATCCAGTCCCATTTTCGGAAATTGACAATTATGACGTGGCGATTGTATTCTCTGGTGTGACAAAAGGTAGTAAAACACCTAGGGATAGGGTTTACTTTAGCGAAGGGGCAGATAGAATTACCCATACTTTACAATTGTATAATGAAGGCAAGGTAAAGCAAATCATTGTTAGTGGCGGACTTGGGTTTCAGCAAGTTGAGAAAAGTATTGCTGCAGATAGACTTAAGTCTTTTCTTATTATGGCAGGGGTTCCAGGTTCGGTAATTACTGTTGAACCAGACGCTGTTAATACTTATGAGAATGCTGTAAAAACGGCTGAAATACTTAGAAGTAAATTCCCAAATCAGAAGTACCTTTTAGTGACTTCGGCCTTTCACATGAAAAGGTCCAGATTATGTTTAGAGAAACAAGGAATTGAGTTTGATACATTTCCTGCAGGGTATCTTACTGATCGGCCAAGCTTCAATTTTGATGATTTAATAATCCCTTCAGCTTTCGCAATTGGTAAGTGGGAAACGATAATCAAAGAATGTGTAGGGATTGTGATGTATAAAGTGATGGGTTATATCTAGCGAAGAAACTACTCAAAAAACGATTACATCTATGTCTTCTAAGATCTTTATGAGATCAGGTACTTCTTTCATTCTTAGGAAATAGAAGATATTCTTACCCTCTCTTTTGCTCCCAAGAACACCCTTCATTTTCATATTAGCTAAATGATGCGAAGTTAAAGACTGTTCAAGTCCAAGGTAGGCAGTGATGTCATTTACAGACATCTTTTCATTTTCATTGAGTAAATCCACTATGCCAATGCGCATAGGGTGAGCAATTGTTTTGAGCACAAATGCAATTTTCTCAACTCTGTCTATATCAAGTTGCTCTTCCATTCGGATAGGTTTACTTCAAATATATGAACATACGTTCATATTAAAAATTCAAAATGGTAATTTCTTCAGATTTTTTTACTTGAGAACCAATTGATCTAAAACAAAAAAGGTCGATTACATTCGTAATCGACCTTTTTTTTAATCATTTAGGTATTAACTATTTAAAGACAATTTCTAACTCAACTCTTCGGTTGGCTGCTCTTCCTGCACTCGTACTATTGTCGGCAACTGGATTAACTATACCGAAACCGTCTGCTTCTATCCTCGCCCCTGAAATTCCTTGATTAATCAGGTAAGTTCTAACTGCATTAGCTCGCCTTTTTGAAAGAGCGAGGTTAGTTTCGGCTCTACCGGTGTTATCAGTATATCCGCTCAACTTCAGATCGAAATTATTTTCTTTCATCAATTCAGTCACCTTATTTAAAGACTCGTAAGACGAAACTTTCAACACATCGCTTCCCGAGTTGAATTGAATATTTTTTACAGCAAGATCTAGTACCTGTTGTACTTCCTCTTGAACCTGCGGACAACCACCGTTACTAACCATACCAGCAGTTTCAGGACATTGATCATCGCTGTCTTTCACACCATCACCATCACTATCAGGACAGCCATTTAAGGTGCCAGCAACTGTAGGGCATTGGTCTTCACTATCTTTCACGCCATCACCATCTCTATCTGGGCAACCATTCAAAGTCCCTGCAACAGTTGGGCACTCGTCTTCAGAATCCTGAATACCATCACCATCTGTGTCTGGGCAACCATTGAACTTGGCGAGACCTGCTACACTAGGACAAGCGTCATCACTATCTTTAATTCCATCACCGTCTGCATCTGGGCAACCGTTTAAAGTCCCCGCTAAGGATGGACAAGCGTCATCTTTATCGAGAACACCATCGCCATCAGTATCTGGCCATGGGCAACCTTGGTTCTCAACAGGGCCTGCTTCATTCGGACATGCATCCTCCTTATCTAGAACACCATCTCCATCCGAATCTCGTTTTCCACCTAAGGAGAAAGAAACACCCAATGAATATTGCATATAGTTAGGGGCTTGAGAAATGCTCTTTTTATAAGAAGCCATAGCTTCTATGCTAGCACCTTCCGTAACCTTAAACTCAAAGCCAGCACCAAGAGGAAGGTGACCTAGCAGCCCTTCTTCAAACTCTTCATAAAAGCCTTCAATATTACTGAATGAAGTAAGACCATAGCCCGCAAAAAGAAATGGAGCCGTCTTGGAGTCTTCTTTTATCAAATATCCATTGGCAAATTTATAAACTAAACGAAGATCAACATCAAAAACATTTGACTTGAAAACATTCTCATGTTGCAATTTGCCATAAGAGATACCCATCTCTGCATCGAAACTAGCATTTAAGAATCGATCGACACCGACTCTGAAGCCTGAATTCTCTAATTGACCGAAGTCATAAAGACTCTCATAAGATCTGTAACTAAACTTATTGTTAGTTAAATCAATGTCTAACCACCATGGGTCATCAGCAGATTGAGCTTTTAGCGAAAATGCAGTAAAGATTATCACTGCCGTAAGTAGTAGTTTTTTCATAATAGAATTGGTTAAAGCGTGCGGTGGTGCAAAAACATAACCATTAAAAAATTAAATACTTTATATTTATATATTTAAACCTATTCCATTTATAGTCATACTTTTAACGTGATGGATATTACAAAAACAGAAATATGCATTTTATCCGTGGAAAACTTTCCCAAATTTGGACATGAAAATTGGACTCATTTCTGACACACATAGCTATTTAGATGATCGAGTTTTTCATCATTTTAAGGACTGTGATGAAATATGGCATGCTGGTGATATAGGAGAAGGTGATCTGCTCCAAAAACTTAAACAGTTCAAGCCAATACAAGCTGTTTTCGGCAACATTGACAATTCAACTTTACAAAGAGAACTACCTGAACATCTGATTATTGAACATGAAGGAGTAAAAACCTTGATGATCCACATAGGTGGTAAACCAGGAAACTATGCTAAAGGAGTAAGGGAGTTGATTATTCAGCATCAGCCAAAACTCTTCGTATGCGGTCATAGCCACATACTAAAGGTAATGATGGATAAAAATCTCAATACATTATATATGAACCCAGGAGCAGCTGGCAGGCATGGCTTCCATCAAATGAGGACCTTACTAAGATTTGACCTACAAGAAGGCAAGATCAAAAACCTAGAGGTAATTGAGCTAGGAAAAAGATCTCAAACATAAAAAAAGCTCCAACAGAATTGTCAGAGCTTTCGATATCTATTTAGAAACTGCTAATTATTCAGCTGAATTCTCTTCTTCAGGAGAATCTTCCTTTTTAGCAGCTTTAGCTTTCTTTTTTGCAGGTGCCTTTTCTTTAACTTCTTCCTTTACAGGAGTCTCAGCCTTAACTTCTTCTTGAGCAGGAGCTTCTGCAACTTCAGCTTTTGGAGCTTCTTTTTTTGCTTTAGCTTTAGTTTCTTTTTTCGGCTCTTCAGTGACAAAAGAAGCCTTTAGCTCTTCTTTATCAACGTTTTTCAACACAGGTGTACTGGTCAAAAATTTGATTTTAGTTATTCTGTCGGCAGATCTCTGCTTATTTCTTCTACCTTTTCTCTTTAATCTTGTAACTCCCATGACTAAGGCCTTATTTCTAAATGAGGGGCAAAGATATGAGTTTAATATTCATTTGCGAAAATTTTCATGAAGAAAAGTAGAGGATTTTTGCTAATTGTAGCGCAAGCAATTATTCAGTAAACTCTCGTTTTACTAGCTTTGTCGAAAACTAAGAAGAATGGCGCAAAAACCATCATTACCAAAAGGCACTAGAGATTTCGGGCCTGAGCAAATGTTCAAACGAAATTTCATCATTGAAACCATAAAGGATGTTTTTAAGAAATATGGCTTTATGCCTTTGGAGACACCTGCCATGGAAAACTTAAGTGTGCTTACAGGAAAGTATGGTGATGAAGGCGACCAACTACTCTTTAGAGTTTTGAATAGTGGGGACTTCCTTAATAAAGTCAGTGAACCTGATTTCCGGGAGGGTTACAAAGGGTTAACACCTAAAATCACAGAAAAGGGACTTAAATACGACCTAACTGTGCCTTTTGCTAGGTATGTG
>CAYGKL010000007.1:43629-52819 GCA_964350505.1 uncultured Roseivirgaceae bacterium
AATCACAGAAAAGGGACTTAAATACGACCTAACTGTGCCTTTTGCTAGGTATGTGGTGATGAACAGAAATGATATCACCTTCCCTTTTAAACGATATCAGATTCAACCAGTTTGGAGAGCGGACAGGCCTCAAAAAGGACGATACAGAGAATTCTTTCAGTGTGATGCCGATATTGTTGGAACCGACTCTTTGGTTTGTGAAGCCGAACTACTCGCCATGGTTCAAGAGGTTTACAGTAATTTTGCTTTTGATGATTATCAAATTGCGATTAGCAATCGGAAAGTTTTAGAAGGCATAGCTGAAGCCTGTGGAGCCAAAAATGAATTCACCAGATTTTGTGTAATACTTGATAAGCTCGATAAAATAGGTGAGGCAAAAGTATTTAATGAGCTAATAGGTATAGGACTTGAAAAAGAAAAACTCACAGTCCTGAAAAGTATACTTGAAATATCAGGTTCCAATACTATAAAGCTAGAGGAGCTATCCACTATTTTAAATAAATCTGAAATAGGGACGAAGGGAATTGAAGAGGTGAATGAAACTTTAGACAACCTAAGCTTACTCGGCTTCTTAACTGATAAAGTTGTGGTTGACTTTACCTTGGCAAGGGGACTCTCCTATTATACAGGTATGATCTACGAAGTGAAACCAACGAGCATTCAAATGGGCACCATCACTGCAGGTGGTAGATACGACAATCTTACTGGAGTATTTGGTTTAGAAGCCATTTCTGGAGTTGGTATTTCTTTTGGGATCGACAGAATTTACGATACGCTGGAAGAACTTGATCTTTTCCCTACTTCTAAAGCGAAATACACTAAAGTTTTATTAGTTCCTTTCGATGAGGCTGCCAAAAAGCATGGCTTAACATTGTTGAATCTACTTCGTGCGGCAGACATTTCATCAGAGTTATATCCGGAGCCTACCAAGTTAAAGAAACAGCTCAGCTATGCTGACAAGAAAGGCATACCATTCGTATTACTAATCGGATCGGAAGAGATGGAGAAGGAAAGCTACACTTTAAAGTACATGGCTACCGGAAACCAAGATAGTTTTAGAATTGAAGACATTATTCAGCACCTGCTTGAAGAACATCTCTAGCAAAAACAATTTACTTTCGCCTTATTTGATAAGTTTCTAATAGGCTATTCGTTTATTAGGTCACCGATATGTCGAGAAAATATATCCGTTTTAGTTTGTTAAGAACTTTCTTCTTAGCGTTTCTCTTAAGCTACTTTGGCAACCTAGGTGCTTTTGCCCAAGTCGTTAGCACTGAAGGAGATTTTGAGGTAGACTTTAATGTAGGATGTAACCCCCTGAACGTTGAAGTAGATTTACTGTTTTCAGGAAGTGTTGGCTCAGTACAATACATCTACGATAATACTATTGACCCAGAAAGCTGTCCGGATAAAAATAACCCTAGTTGTTATAATGGCACCACTTTAACACCCGATACTCGCTTTGCCTTTAACGAACCAGGTGTCTACTATATCATTCAAATTATTGCCACTGCTACCGATCCAAGGTTAGACTATGTGAGAATCGAAGTATTTGACAATTTAACTAAGCCAGAAGTCACCATCAACAATTGTTTAGGAAACACGATGGAAATTGTATTCAATAAAGATTTGGACCCCTTTGATTTTTATCAAATTAATTTTAAAGACGGTAATATCACACAACAATACTCCAATTGGTCTGGTGATCAACCAATTATTTATACTTTTAATACCACTGGCAGTTCCTCTATTAGTATAATAGGCATGTTTAATAATGGTAACTCATCCTCATGCTCATCTCCACCTTATACTATTCTTTCATTTGAAACACTACCTACTCCAGTTCTAGAGGCTATCTCTGTAAACGATGAGAATGAAATAGAAATAGAATATCAGGAGCTTACTTCAGGCTTCAATTACAACCTACAAGTTGACAAAGGCAGTGGTTTTGAAGACTTGACGTCAGTTGACCCAGACGCTAACCCAACTTCCATTCTATTGAACGACCCAGAGTTCAACACCTCAACAAATACCTATGCATTCAAACTTATAGTTGAAGATATTTGCTCGACTGATACTGAAGAGTCGGCCATTGGCCACAGTATTGCCTTTTCAATTTCAGATGAAGTAATAAACAATAATATCGATATTACCTTCAGCTGGCTCACTGGTAGCCAAAACTTCAATTCTATCGATTTATTGGTAGACGATGCCACTATTCAGACTTTCACGACTCCCCAGAGTCAACCCAACCAAAGCATCAGTTTTTCTAATTGTACCCAATTAGGAGACTTCTCTATGGTTACCGTCATCAATAATGTAGTATCCACAAGTGTAGTCATTACTCCATTCGATGGCTTACCATATACTTTGCCTGCTCCTTTGCCCCCTTTAGCTGAAATCAATGGAGCAGTAGTAACCATCGGCTTACCTTCTACTAACTTCCCACTGTCCAACTATATCCTTCATAGAAAAGATATTGACAACGACTTCAACGAAGTATTCACTACATCCTCGAATCAAATTACTGACACCACTATACCACCAGGAACAGGCCAGGTTTGCTACAAAGTGAGCTACATAGATGAATGTGGTAATATTTCAGCGTTGAGTGATGAGATTTGCCTAGTGCTTTCTACCAATCTCGGCATACCCAATGCATTCAGCCCAAATGGCGATGGAATCAATGATGAATTCAAAATAAGCGATGGCATATACAACAACTTCGTCCTTATGATCTATAATAGATGGGGCAATCTTATCTTCAATTCAAACGACCCAAGTATAGGTTGGGATGGTAATTTCGATGGCCAACCAGTCAATTCAGGAACATATAGGTATAAACTATCGTTTCAGAATGCTGACAACCTGACAATATCCAAAACAGGTTCTTTTATTTTAATTCGATAGCTTTGAAAAAAAATTAGCAGGCCATGTTTGATATGATGAAAATGATGGGCAAGGTGAAGGAGATGCAAGCCAAGATGAAGGAAGCCCAAGACAAGCTTGTATTTATTGAAGAAACCGGTGAAGCTGGAGCAGGCTTGGTAAAGGCTACTGTGAATGGCAAGAAAAGAGTTGTTTCTATAGATATTGATGAGAGCCTTCTTTCCAAAGAAGACAAAGAAATGGTGCAGGATCTAACCGTTGCGGCCATAAACAACGCCATGGAAAAGGCAGAAGTTAAAGCCCAAGAAGAGATTAAGAAAAGCACCGAAGGCATTATGCCTAATATTCCAGGAATGGATTTAGGTAATTTATTTTGATGGAAAAACTAGCTGTAGTTCTTCTTAATTTCAACGGAAGAAAGCACCTTGAAACTTTTTTACCCTCAGTAGTCGCGCATAGTCAACCACATGCAATATATGTAGTGGATAATGGGTCGACAGATGACTCTGTTCTTTTTCTAAATGAAAACTTCCCCAATGTTCAACTCATTCAATTTGAGGAGAATAGTGGGTTTTGTGGCGGCTATAACAAGGCATTACCTCTCATTCAATCAGAATATGTAATTCTCCTCAATACTGATGTTGAAGTAAGTTCTAACTGGATTGAACCGATGCTCCAATTGATGGAAAGGCAGCCTGAAATTCATGCGGTTCAACCCAAAATACTAGACTTCAAAAACAAAGAAAAGTTTGAATACGCTGGCGCATCAGGCGGTTATATAGATATCTTAGGCTATCCCTTTTGTCGAGGCCGAATCTTTGAAACCCTAGAAATTGATCGAAACCAATATCAAAATCAGCAAAAGATATTCTGGGCTTCAGGCAGTTGCTTCCTTGTGCGCAAAAAAACTTATGAAGAACTTGGGGGCTTAGATGAAGACTTTTTCGCGCACATGGAAGAGATAGATCTTTGCTGGAGAATCTGGAATGCAGGTTATCAAGTGGCCGCCTGTCCGGAAAGCACGGTTTATCATCTAGGAGGAGGCACATTAGATAAATCGAAACCCAAAAAGACATATCTCAATTTCAGGAATGGCCTCAGTCTTTTAATTAAGAACGAAGACAATGTTGACTTGATTTGGAAGCTGCCACTTCGTCTCATGCTAGATTGGGTGGCCATCTTAAAGTTTTCAATACAAAGTGGCCCACAACACGGTATAGCCATTCTGCATTCTCACTTGAGTACTTTACTAGCTCTTCCAAAAACATTGAGCAAGCGAGGCAAAAAACATCCTAACTCACCGAACATTCCTATCTACAAAGGGTTTATTGCTTGGCAGTATTTTGTGAAAGGCCTCAAAAACTTTCAAGATTTAAAGTGGAAACCTTAAATTAATTATACCAAACAGGGTTTTGTCTTCTTCTTAAATGCTTTCGGAAGTTGATGATGTAAGCTAATCCTAAGTAAACCAATATTGGCGAACCAAAGGTTAAAAAGGAGGAATAGATAAAAACTAACCTGATACTGGAGGTAGAAAGATTTAGTTTCTCTCCAAGTTTGGTACAGACGCCAAAGGCCTGATTTTCAAAAAACTGTTGAATTCTTTCCATTTCGCTAAAAGATGTACCAATTTAGTAAGAATTTCCCTTTGGTAACATCGGAATGCATTAAAAAAAACCTTAAATTTGCCTGCTGTTAAAAACAGGCTTAAACAGACGAAAACAATAAAGATTCTTATGAAAACCCAAACTGCTAAAAAGTTATTTTTATTTGGACTTATAGGTATCATGTCCTTTTCAGGATGTGCCTTGAGTACCATGAAGAAAATGGCAAAAGACCAACAGTTAACCGTAACTCCAAGCCCGCTTGAAGTTCATGCAGATACTGTAAGATTCGAAATGTCAGCTAATCTTCCTGCGAAAATGTTAAAACCTAAAAAGGTTTATCAAATCAACAGCTTTTATACTTATGGAACACAGGAGCGTCAACTTAAGACGATTCAATTTAGAGAAGTTGACTACCCTAATTCTGCCACAGAGCAACCAAAAGTAACTGAGACTTTTTCATTTCCTTTTGTTGAAGGAATGGAAAGAGGAAGTCTTCAGGTACAAGGTAAAGCACTCAACCCTAAAAACGGTAACTACCTAGAGACTGAAAGACTTGGTATTGCCGAAGGTGTTATTACCACATCAAGATTGGTTCAATCTTCTTATATGGCAGCTTATGCTCCGCATGGATATAACGACCAAGAAGAATTGATCCCTACAAATGTTGAATTCTACTTCGACCAAGGAAGGTCTCTATTCAAAACTTCTGAGAAGACAAGTGATAGAGGTGAGCGTTTTGCTGCTTTCATCGCAGATAAAAACGTAACAAGAACTGTGACAATCACAGGTACTCACTCTCCAGAAGGTAAAGAAACTATAAACTCTGAACTTTCTCAAGATAGAGCTGATGCAATCGAATCTTGGTACAGAGAGCAAATGGATAAATATGATTACCAAGGAATGGCAAATCAAATCAGATTTATTCTTAAGCCAATCGTTCAGGATTGGAATGGCCTAAAATCTATGCTAGCTAGCTACAGTGGTATTACTGCTGCTCAAAAATCTGAGTGGACGAACATCATTAATGGTACAGGTTCATTCGAGCAAAAAGAGAAGCAACTACAAGGTCTAAGCACGTACAAAACGGTGTTTAAAGATATCTACCCTCAGTTAAGAACTGCTAAAACTGAAGTACTTACAGTAAAACCTAAGAAATCTAAAGAGCAAATTGCTACACTAGCACTTCAAATTGCAAACGGTTCAGCTTCTGCTGACGGTCTTTCTCTTGAAGAAATGCTTTATGCTGGTGCTAACAATGCTTCTTTGGCTGAAAAGCAAAAAATTTACGAAGCTGCTGCTAAGAAAAATGATACTTGGGTTGTTCACAATAATTTAGGTGCTGTTCATCTTCAAATGGCAATGCAAACTTCTGGTAGAGAAATGACTAACCACGTAAGAACTGCATTAAACCACTTCAATATCTCTAATCAAAAGCAGGCTAATGTTCAGGCTCAAGCAAACATGGGCATGGCACTTGCTATGCAAGGCAACCTTTGGGGTGCACATGCTGCATTGACAAAAGCCGCTGGCATGAACGCTGGTAATGATGTTAGTCAAGGAATCAATGGTGCTAAAGGTGCCGTTGAAATTAAAGTAGGTCGTTATGATCTAGCCATGGCTTCATTAAACAGAGCGACCAACAGATCTGTTGACCAGTTCAACAAAGGTCTAGTTCAGTTACTTAATAAAGACTACAGAAATGCACAGTCTACACTAGAAAGTGTTATTAGTAACGAAAGAGGTTACGTAGTAGCTCATTATGGTGCAGCAGTTGCAGCAGCTCGTCAAGACAATGAGAATAAAGTAATTGAGCACCTTAGAAATGCTATCAATGCTGATGCCTCATTAAGAGCAAAAGCTTTTGCAGACCTTGAGTTTAGAGCATTCACAGGCTCGCAAGCTTTCTTAGATTTGATGAAATAATCTAATAGATATTTAATGAAAGCCCCGATGGAAACATTGGGGCTTTTTTTATGCCAATTCTTAAACAAATCTATATTGGGATTTGAACCTTGTTTGATTATTTTTACGGCCGCATAAACCAAATTCAATGAGAGAAATACAATTCAGAGAAGCCCTTAGGGAAGCCATGAACGAAGAAATGAGAAGAGATGACAAAATCTTTCTCATGGGCGAAGAAGTTGCTGAATACAACGGTGCATATAAAGTGAGCCAGGGTATGCTCGATGAATTTGGCCCAGAAAGAGTTATTGACACTCCTATTGCCGAACTAGGCTTTGCTGGTATTGGTGTTGGTGCTGCAATGAATGGTCTAAAGCCAATCATTGAGTTCATGACCTTTAACTTCTCTTTGGTGGCTATAGATCAGGTGATCAACTCTGCTGCTAAGATGAAGTCTATGTCAGGTGGTCAGTTTTCTGTGCCAATCGTATTTAGAGGCCCTACAGGTAATGCTGGAATGTTGAGTTCTCAACATTCACAAAACTTTGAAAACTGGTATGCTAATACTCCAGGTTTAAAAGTAGTAGTTCCTTCTAATCCATACGATGCAAAAGGACTTTTAAAATCTTCCATTCGTGATGAAGATCCAGTGATCTTTATGGAATCTGAAATAATGTATGGAGACAAAGGTGAAGTCCCAGAAGGTGAATACCTTTTACCAATTGGTCAAGCCCACATTGTAAAAGAAGGTTCTGATGTTACGCTTGTTTCATTCGGTAAAATGATGAAAGTGGTTTATGAAGCTGCAGATGAATTGAGCAAAAAAGGAATCAATGCTGAAGTCATTGACTTAAGATCGGTGAGACCAATTGATTATAAGACCATCATTGAATCTGTCAAGAAAACCAATCGTTTGGTGGTGATTGAAGAAGCATGGCCATTGGCATCTATTTCGACAGACATTGCTTTTAACATACAGAAGGATGCTTTCGATTACCTTGATGCTCCTGTGAAAAGAGTGAACAGCATGGACTTACCATTGCCTTACGCTCCTACCCTGATTGATGCCATTCTTCCAAACGTAAAAAGAACATTAGAGGCGGTAGATGCAGTAATGTATCGATAAAATATTTTAACCCTGTTAAAAAGCTTCAAGTGTCCTTGAAGCTTTTTTTGTTTATGTAGTCGATGATTAACAAAACTTCAACCTCCCAACCTCAAAACATTTTTTCCTAAATTCGAGCATTCAATTGTACTCCATGGAAAATCAGGCAGACATCAAGGTCATTAAAGGTCACGAACACATTAAGTATGCTCACGTGCATTATGCGCCAGAAGAAATGATTGAGCGCAGTCAGAAATTCTACGATTGGATGGAAACCCGTAGATCTGTGCGTGAATTTTCTGACCAACCTATACCGAAAGAAGTGATTGAAAACATCATCAAATCGGCCTCTACAGCCCCATCAGGTGCACACAAGCAACCATGGACGTTTTGTGTGGTTAGTAATCCTGAAATTAAATCGAAGATTAGAGAGGCTGCCGAAAAAGAAGAATATGAAAGCTACACCAAGCGCATGAGCGAAGAATGGCTAGACGACCTAAAACCAATGGCTACCGACTGGAAAAAGCCTTTTCTGGAAATCGCCCCTTACCTCATTATTGTATTTAAAAGACCTTTTGAATATGATACCGAAGGCAAAAAACATCAGAATTACTACGTGAATGAGTCTGTAGGCCTAGCAGCAGGCATTCTCATTACCGCAATTCACGATGCTGGTTTGGTAACCCTTACTCACACCCCTAGTCCAATGAACTTCTTGCAAAAGATTTTGGATAGGCCTGATAATGAAAGGCCTTTTCTCTTACTCCCTGTTGGCTATGAAGCAGAGGAAGTTTACGTACCGAATAATAGAAGAAAATCCTTAGAGGAAATGGCCGTTTTCTATGAATAGAGTCATCTGTATTTTTCTGATCCTTTTTCTGATTGCCCATCTAGCTGATGCTCAGCGCTATCCTAAACGAAAAATCCGCAAAGACTTGGCAGAGCTACCGGGTTTTAAAAATGCATTTATCGGCTTTCTGTTGGTCGACCCTGAAAAGCGGAAGCCCATTTATGAGGAGTATGTCAATAAACACATGACGCCCGGCTCTACAACTAAGCTTTTTACCATTTATGGAGCAATGCAGTATTTGCCAGATACTTTGCCTACCATGGAGTATGTTGTGAAAGGCGATTCGCTTATTTTCTGGAGCACTGGCTATCCCTTGACACTCCATCCAAACCATCCAGATTCATCAGCAATAAACTTCTTAAAAGCTTCGAATAAAAAGCTTTATTACTGGCCAAGACCTACGGAAGATGCTCGCTTTGGCCCCGGCTGGGGCTGGGACGATTACCCCTACTATTATGGCGCTGAAAAGTCCATTTTCCCGATCTATGGGAATAGCATTCGCTTTATTCTTGACAATCGAAACAAGACCTACACGATGGCTCCAGAATATCAGGGCTTCCGTGTAACGGTAGATTCTCTCAACGCCAGAAGATCACAAGTGAGACGCGATGAGTTTTGGAATGAGTTTAACCTCGATTTTGCAGATACGGATAAGCTCGATACACTAGTGCGTTCCTTTCATACTTCGAACTCGCTTTTCACCGAATTGCTAGGGCAAGCGGTTGGAAAATCTATCAGCCAAATCAACCAAACCGCAAGGCCTGAAAATTATCAATCCTTACCAGGTGTGGTAGCAGACAGTCTCTATAAATGGACACTGCAAGAATCTGACAACCT
>CAYGKL010000008.1:0-32032 GCA_964350505.1 uncultured Roseivirgaceae bacterium
ATTTCTCCACCCATGAAAACCAATTTGGTACCTGGGTGAGTATACATGTACCCGAATAACAATCGGAGGTTAGCGAATCTCTGCCATTCATCTCCTGGCATTCTGTCAATCAAAGGGCCTTTGCCATGCACCACCTCATCGTGAGAAAGAGGAAGCATGAAGTTTTCTGTAAAGGCGTAGTTAAGACTAAAGGTGATGTTATTTTGATGGTACTGTCTGTAAAAAGAATCCTTTTGGAAAAACTCCAAAGTATCGTGCATCCAGCCCATCATCCATTTCATGCCAAAACCTAAACCACCAAGGTAAGTAGGGCGGGAGACAGCCGGCCATGCGGTTGACTCTTCTGCTATGGTTTGTACACCTTCGAATGAGCTATAGATATATTCGTTCAGTTCTTTAAGGAAGGAGATAGACTCTAAGTTTTCTCGTCCTCCATATTTATTCGGAATCCATTCGCCTTCTTTTCTAGAGTAATCGAGGTAAAGCATAGATGCTACTGCATCAACTCTTAGTCCATCAGCATGGCAAATGTCAATCCAGAAGGCTGCACTTGAGATCAGAAATGCTCTTACCTCATTCCTCCCTAAGTTGAAGATATAAGAGCTCCAGTCAGGGTGGTAACCTTGTCGTGGATCTTCATGCTCATAAAGATGTGTTCCATCAAAATTATAGACACCGTGGGCATCGTTAGGGAAGTGTGAAGGAACCCAATCTAGAATAACGCCAATTTCCTCTTTATGGAAGGCATCCATCATGGCCATAAAATCTTCTGGTGTTCCATACCGCGAAGTGGGGGCAAAAAAACCAGTGCATTGGTAACCCCATGAGCCGAAAAACGGGTGCTCCATTACAGGCAAAAACTCAACATGGGTATAGCCCATATCTTTTACATAAGCTACAAGGTCTTTGGCAAGCTCTTTATAGCTTAAGGACTCTCCATTTTCTTTTCTTTTCCAAGAACCTAGGTGAACCTCATATACTGAGAAAGGTCTATCAAGCGCATTTTTCTCTTTTCGAGCTTTCATCCACTTGCTGTCTTTCCATTTATAGTCTAGGTCCCAAACAACAGAAGCCGTTTTAGGCGGAACCTCCCAATGCATTGCGAAAGGGTCGCCTTTTTCTAGGACTTGACCATGGTTGTTAGAGTGTATTTTGTATTTGTAGACAGTTCCTTTTCCTAGGCCTTCAATGAAGCCTTCCCAAATGCCAGAGCCATCCCATCTTGGATAAAGTTCGTAACCTTCTCCATTCCAAAAGTTGAAATCACCAATTACCTGTACTCTAGCAGCGTTAGGCGCCCATACGGCAAACTGAGTTCCACTTTTACCGTCTAATTCAGTGATGTGAGATCCGAGTTTTTCGTATAGCTTAAAATGCTTCCCAGATTTGAACAGGCCACTGTCGAATTCTGTGAATAATGAATTGGAACTTACGTATTGATGGTCCTTCATAGTGATTCGTCTAAAATTTGTTTGATACCCGTGAGCGGAATAATTACCCAGTCGGGTCTGGCTTTAAGTTCATAGCCGATTTCGTAAACTGCTTTTTCTAGCAGGTGGTATTTAAGTAAATACCTTATTTCTGATTCATAGCCAATATCAAGGTTATTGGCCATGGCTGTTTTAACATATCTGTTAAGGAATACAGCCGCAATTGCTTTGTAATATTTTTCTCCTGCTTCAAAGAGCTCTTCTCTTGAAAGCTTATGCTTGATTTTATCATCGAAAATGACTGCATAAACTCCATAATGGAAGGAGCGAAGCATTCCTGCAACATCTTTTAGAGGCGTTTGCTTTACCTTTCTGTCACGAATGGTACTTTCTGGCTCTCCTTCATAATCAATGATGTAGAAGTCTTCCTCCTTATTCATTAGGATTTGACCAAGGTGCAAATCACCATGGATTCTTATCCTGCTAGAGTTGAGCTGAGTTTCTTCAAAGGCAAGGAATCTTGTTGTGATTTCTTCTCTTGAGGAAACAAACATTTCTGCATATTCTCTGGCTAAACCATCGAGTTTATGAAGGTTCTCCTCTACTAAAATGAACCTGGCATTCACTTGGTAGATGATCCTGTTCTTTAACCAAACCGTGTAATCTCCATTAAACGGAATAGGGAAGAATTTGGCGTCAATCTTATTTCGAAATAGAGCGATATGCATTTCTGCTACCCTTTGGGCCATTTTCTCTACTTTGTCAAGAACGTCATCGCCTATGAGTAAGCGAAAGTCCGACTTCAGACTTTCCGGAGCCACAAAGTCGAAGTTCTTAATGTTTTGAATCTGCTTGGGATTAATATCGGTAGCTTGAATACGCTCAAAGTAACCCTTCATCATGTCCAATGTATGGTTCCAAGCTTCTCCAATATTTTCAATACGCTCTTGCATAATGCCTATGGAGAGCGTGGCATAATCATTTTTTATCCAGCTTACACTCCCTGCATATTTTGGGCAATTACTGAAGTCACTTTCATCGGAGAGAAACTTAGTCAGTTCAAGGTCTGGATTGGTGTCTTGAAATAGTCTTCTGTAAGCTTTGAAGAAGTACTTTCCATTGTATTCAATAGAAGTGTTGCTCTGGTCAAAGCCTAAAATTCTAGATGACTCATAGGCTGGAGAAGACCTCAAAACCTTTCCTCTTTCAAAGGTTAGTTTTGTATTACCATCCGTTACGTTTTTCTGAGAGATGATCTGATTATAAAGCGCCTTACGGAAAGGCTCGTAATACAAAGCATCAATGATAAAGCCTTTTTCTTCCTCTAAAGTGATCTTCTGTACTTTGCCTTTTGGATCATCGATGATGTCGTTTTCTCCAATAAAAGCTAAAGTCATGAAGTAGTACTCTGTAAACCCTGCTTCGAAATTGATTTCAATGGTGATTAGATAGGAGGTCTCATTTTCACTTATGGAAAATGGCATACTCATCTCTATCCGGTAGTTCTTTGCTTTTTGCGTTTTGGCTGCATACCAACGCGTTCCCATCATGTATTTGGGAAGAATTTCATTACTGAGTTTCTGTCTGAATTGTTCGTCCTCAAACTTAGCAACCCAGGCATTATTTCTCTTTGCGTTAGACATAGCCATTGTTCAATTTAATAATGTATTGAAAAAATATGATAAGGAACTTGATAAGGATCTAATTCGACAAAATTCCATTCCTGATTCCAGATATAGCTATTACCAGTAATCAAGTCTGTCATGCGCATAGGCTGGTCATCACTCAATCCCATTTTATGACGAGGTACCTGCACCCAGCCTCCTTGCCTATTGTATGGATCTAGATTGACTACACAAAGCACATTGCTAGAGCCATCTTCGCTTTGTTTGAAGTAGGCAAGCACCTGATCATTGTTAATTGTACAGAAGTCAATATTATTGGTGAATTGGAAAGCACTGTGTTCCTTACGAATCTTGTTAATACGGCCGACTAATTGCGTCAGCTTGTTGGTCTTATTCCAGTCCCAATGTCTGATTTCATACTTTTCTGAATTGAGATACTCTTCTTTACCCACCATGGCAGCATTTTCGATTTGCTCATAAACAGGTCCATACATCCCGAAATTGGAGCTCAAAGTGGCTGCCATCATATGACGGATGATGTAGAGATTTTCATTTCCACCCTGAAGCATCCACGGATTAATGTCTGGAGTATTTGGCCAGAAGTTCGGGCGAAAGTAATCTTTCATGGCTCCTTTGGTCAACTCTGTAATATATTCAATGAGCTCGGCTTTGCTGTTTCTCCATGTGTAATAAGTGTAGCCCTGGCTGAAACCAACCTTGGCCAATCGCTGCATGGTTTTAGGTTTAGTGAAGGCTTCAGAAAGGAAAAGCACATCTGGATCAACTTTCTTCACTTCAGCAATGAGATGCTCCCAAAAGCCAAAAGGCTTTGTATGTGGGTTGTCAACTCTGAAAATTTTTATGCCTAAGGAATTCCAATAGAGCACAATGCCTACAAATTCCTCCCACATATTCTCCCAGTCTTCCGATTCAAAGTAGATTGGGTAAATATCTTGGTACTTTTTAGGAGGATTCTCAGAGTATTGAACTGTACCGTCAGGTCTCCATTTGAACCAAGTGGGATGCTCCTTTACGTATGGATGATCAGGGGCGCATTGCAACGCAAAATCTAGAGCGATCTCAATTCCATTTTCAGCAGCTACTTTAATTACTTTTTTGAAATCGTTTAAGTTACCTAGCTCTGGCAATATGTCTTTATGTCCGCCTTCTTTATTGCCAATGGCCCAAGGCACTCCTACATCGCCAGGGAGGGCATTGGTAGTATTGTTCTTGCCTTTTCTGTGAGCTGTTCCAATGGGATGAATGGGAGGGAAGTAGATGACATCGAAACCTTGCTTAGCGACTATTGGAATAACGTCTAAGCAGTCTTTGAATGTACCGTGTTGACCAGGCTTCTTTGCTGTCGATCTTGGGAAAAACTCATACCAAGTGCTGTATAAGCCTTTGGTTCTATCTACATATAATGGAAGGGTTCTATCATATGTTGTTGCAAATTGTTTGCTTGGGTTACTCCAGAATATATCATGGAGTTTATGTGATTGCGCCTCTTCAATGGCGTAATTGTAAGCATCTGCTTTTTGAAAAGCATCTATTAGTCCATCGAGGTAATCAGCATCACTTTTGCTTTTCTTTTTGGCTTGCTCCAAATATTGAATGCCATCTAGCAACTCTACATTTACATGTTGATTGTCTGCAATTTTACGTTCAATGTTGTGCTGCCAAGTAAGCGGATAATCTACCCAAGCCTCAATAGTAAATTCGTACAAACCTTGCTTTTCAACCGTGAATTCACCGAACCATCGGTCATTGTCACCTAATCGAAGTGGACTGTATTTCCAGGTTTTAGTTTTTTCGTGTTTGAACTTGATATGTGCATTAATGACATCGTGGCCATCGGCCAGAATATCTGCAGATACCTGAAACTGTTGGCCTACAACTCTTTTGGCAGCATGCTGCCCGCAGTTAATTTCAGGGGAAACGTTTTCAATGACAACGCGTCTTTGACCGGATTTCATGATAAGGTTGATTTATTATGGTCTGAAGGTGATTTCTCTTAGTTTGAGTCATTTGATTAGTACATAACTCAATGGGAAATAAGAAAAAAAATGTGGTCTTATCAAGCCTTACTTTTCGAATTGCATTGCAAACGGTTGTCTAATTCGGTGGATAATATTTTTTTAAGCTTTATATAATTACTGATCATTGAAATTCCCTAACGCTTAATTTCAAAAGGTTACTGCTGAAAGGGGTAGAGAACTTAACGGTTTGAGATTCTTTTAAAGTCTAAAGCCATAAAGAAGGTACAGCCTTTTTGTCTGAGATGACATGCTTACATCTCGGTTTACACCGTCACCAATTTCATATTTCAAGTTCAAAGAATGTCTGTTATATTGGTAATTGAGCACCCCAAGTACACCGAATTCTATGGGATTGAATGTGGTATAAACATCAAGTTCTGTTTCAACAACACTATTTCCGAAGATTGAGAAATTTTTAAGTAGGTTTTGTTTTTCTGAACCGATTCCCCAAGAAAGCCCACCACCTATGGATAAGCTAGATTTTTTGAATTTAAAATTTGCTACTGGTGTGAGTTGAAGCTTGATATGACTAAACTCTAATTCTGCAATTGTTTCTCTAATTCTTGTCCCCAAGATTGTTGAGCTATTTCCTGTAGTTTTTAATGATGTATAGAGTCCTGTAACTATTAGCGATGCACTACCTTTTCTAGTGAGAAGGATTTCTGCGGCTGCACCAAAGGCTAAACTAGTATTACCTTCAAATTCACTTATCACTGCAGCCCTTCCCTCATCTCCATTAAACTCAATTTGATTATTAACTACCCCGAAAAGTGGAGTTATGTAGAAAGATTTAACCTTTGATCGAGTCTCGAAATACTTATCTTCATTGCCAATGCAGTCATAATACGATTTGATGAGTCGGATTAAGGTAGACTGTTTATAGGTGATTTTTTTTATGGACTTGACAACGTTTTCGCAATTGGACAGTGCCTCTAATAATTGTCCTTTGTAAAGTGATATGGTTCGATCGACTATTTGTCTATTCTCTAACCTGAGTCTATATTCTTGCTCGATTAAAGTAGATAATTTGCCGTTATTTTCAATCAACAGCGTTGGTGTCCCCTCTTTGTCCACATAGGAAAAAAGCGATTTTGGGCCACCGATTAGTACTTCTACAAATGCAGTTCTCTTGTTGAACTTAAGTTGAGGCTGCTCATCGAATATTTCGTTAGCAGAAAAGGGGGCATTGATGTCAAAGTTCTTCAAAACAAAAAATGTATTGTCAAACCTTACTTCAGAAGTGTTTTGGGCGTCCAACTGACGCGGAGTATCGTCAATGCTTTCTTTGAAAAGGAATTCTTGAGGCGTGAAAAAATCTTGTTCAAAGGACAATAA
Organism: uncultured Roseivirgaceae bacterium; assembly: GCA_964350505.1. Taxonomy (GTDB): domain Bacteria; phylum Bacteroidota; class Bacteroidia; order Cytophagales; family Cyclobacteriaceae; genus Roseivirga. Next base: position 6,430 of record CAYGKL010000008.1, read on the forward strand.
GCCTTTAATTTCTTCACCGCTTTTAGTTATAATTTTACCTGGGAGAAAAGATTCTTGTGCAATGGAGGTAAAAGATGATATTATGACTGTAAGAGTCGTAATAATCAGAGTTCTCTGTTTCATGTGTTTAATTTATTATTGGAATAGTGATTTTATCTTTAAAGATTAAAAGAAAATTAGAGACCGAAAAATTAAGGAATAAAAAAATAGTACCACAAGGGGTAGGATAAAAAAAAGCCCGAACATTACTGATCGGGCTTTTCATTTATGTTTTGAGATTTGTTTATTCAGCTACAACGCTAAATTTCACATTTTTCTTAACCTCTTTGTGAAGGTCGATTTCTACTTCGTACTCGCCAACCATTTTCACTTCACCTTTGAAAGAAATTTTCTTTCTATCAACGTCAATTCCTTTTGCTTTTAGCGCATCAGAAATTTGAAGTGTAGTTACTGCACCGAAGATTTTACCGCTGTCTCCAACTTTCGCTTTAATCTCAAGAGCATCTTCACCAATTGCAGCTGCAATTGCTTCTGCTTCAGTTTTGATTTTCTCAGCTTTATGAGCCATTTGCTTGATGTTTTCTTCCATCAGCTTTTTGTTAGACTCATTAGCAATGATAGCGAAACCTTGAGGTATCAAGTAGTTTCTTCCGTAACCAGGCTTAACAGCTACAGTATCGTTCTTATAACCTAAACCTTTAATGTCTGTTTTTAATATTACTTCCATGACTTCTTTACAGTTTAGATGCTTATTTCAATCCGTCAGCTACGTAAGGAAGAAGTGCAATATGTCTTGCTCTCTTCACAGCCTGAGTAACTTTCTTTTGGTACTTTAAGCTTGTACCGGTAATTCTTCTTGGAAGAATTTTACCTTGCTCATTGATGAAACTTAACAAGAAATCTGGGTTCTTGTAGTCTACATACTTAATACCATTTTTCTTAAAGCGACAGTATTTTTTCTTCTGTTGCTCTCTGTTGATAGGTTCGTTAACTAACGTCATGCTGCTACCTCCTCTTTCTTTTTCTTGTTGAATGCACCACCTCTTCTTTTGTTATTGTATTCTACCGCGTGCTTATCTAAGCTAACAGTTAAGAATCTCATAACCTTCTCGTCTCTTTTGAATTCGATCTCAAGAGTGGCAACTAATTTTGGGTCGGCTTTGAACTCGATTAAATTATAGAATCCTGTAGACTTGTGTTGCACTGGATAAGCCAGCTTCTTCAAGCCCCATTTTTCTACGTTAATCACTTCTGCTCCACCTGTTTTGAGGAGTTGTTCGTAAGTGCCGACAGCATCCTTCATCTGATCATCAGACAAAACGGGATTTAAAATGAATACTGTCTCGTAATTTTTTGACATTTTATTAAATTATTATTTCGGGCTGCAAAGGTAAATAATTCAGTCTTAAAAACCACGCCTTGTAAAAGATTGTCACGAAATTAATAGAGCAAGCCACTAATTCTTAATTTCAGGCTGATAAATATCATCTCAATTGACTAAATCTGGTAAAAAATCGATTTTCATTATCCTACTCATACTGGTTGTGCCAGTGGTTACCTATGGTGTTTTTCAACTAAATTCTCTGAATGTTGATGAGCAGGAACTTTCTACAATCTATCGCAGGCAATTGGAGTCTGTGCTTTTCACTATCAACCAAACGGCTCAAGAGAAGAGCTCAGAAATATATGGAACCGCTTTAGGTAGCGACTGGGGAAAGCCAAATGAATATGTGCTACAACAATTGACAGCCTTTCCTTTCTTTCACGCCTTATACAAAAGAGAAATAAAAAGTGAATCTGAAGGTACTATGTTATCTTCTTCAAGTAAATTCCTGACACCAGAGTTTCAAACAATTGCAGATGACCTTTACGAGTCGAATATAGATGTTGTAAACCGCTTGGTGCGCTACCTTAATGATGGTGATTTTCAAAAACTTCAGTCATTCGAGGAATATGTCACTTATGCTGATCTGGATGTTGACTACCAATTTTTTGTAAGTAAGGCGAATGAAAAGACATACCTGAATATTTACTTCTTTAACGCCATTTCCTTCATTGAGCAAGCCTTGGTGCCCAAGTTTCAAGCCATGGCACAAGGCGATTTTATTTTAACCTGCAATAGAATTGAAGATGATTTCCAAGTGTATTCAACCTCTGGGGAATTAGTAGGGAAAATCGAAAGTGAGCCTCTGGATTTATTACCTCGTTTTGAGGTAGGCATAGCTAGAGTAGGAGGTACTGTAGAAGAAGCGGTCAACCGAAGAAAGAACCAGAACTTGATTGCACTAGGCTTGCTGATGGTTGTGATGGTTATTGGTGTTGGCCTTGTGTTTAGAAATGTACAGCGTGAAATGGAATTGGCCCAAAAGAAAGCTGATTTTGTCTCCAATGTTTCGCATGAAATCCGTACCCCGTTGGCACTCATTAATATGTTTGCTGAAACCCTCCTTATGGGGCGTGTGAAGGATGAAGCTAAGAAGCATGAATACTATGAGATTATTACTAAGGAAGTCAACAGGCTTTCGAACATGCTCAATAGAATTCTCAGCTTCTCCAAGATAGAAGCCGATAAGAGAGAATTTCAGAAAGTTAACCTAGACTTATCTGAATTGGTGGAGGACGTAATGAACACCTATTCATACCACTTAGAAAGCAATGGATTTGAACATGCGATAGCCTTGAGTGAAAAAAGTTTGTCTGTGAAAGTAGACAAAGAAGCTTTTATAGAAGTGTTGGTTAACCTCATCGACAATGGCATGAAATACAGTCCACAGACTAAAAGGCTAGAAGTAACTACTGGTTTTGAGGGAGAGTTTGCTTATGTCGCTATCAAGGATAGTGGAATGGGAATTGCGAAAAATCAGCTGGATAAGCTATTCGAGAAATTCTATAGAGTGCCGAATGGAGATGTGCATGATACAAAAGGATCGGGTCTGGGGCTTTCAATAGTGAAGCATATTGTAGATGCCCATGAAGGGACAATTAAGATAGAAAGCAAGATTGGAGCGGGTAGTGAGTTTAAGGTGCTAATACCACTGATTCAGACTTAAATAGGTTTTTGGTTTGAACATTAATAATTAACCATAATGTCGAAAATATTAATTATTGAAGATGAGCCCTCAATGAGGTTGGGCTTGAAGGATAATCTAGAGTTTGAGTCGTATCAGGTGGAACTTGCTATTGACGGTGCAGAAGGCTTAAAGAAAGCTACTTCTTCAAATTACGATTTGATTATTCTCGATGTTATGATGCCTAAAATGTCTGGCTTTGATGTTTGCAAAGCCATGCGCAAAGCAGGCATCATGACTCCTATCATCTTCTTAACTGCAAAAAGTGAGGAGATAGATAAAGTATTAGGCCTTGAATTGGGTGCAGACGATTACCTGACTAAACCCTTCAGCTTAAGAGAGTTAATAGCTAGAGTGAAAGCCATTTTGAGAAGAAGTCAAGGAAATGGAGACGCTTCAATAAAAGGAGAAGTAACTATTGGAGGCCTTACTATAGACTTCAATCAGTTTACCGCAAGAACAGAAATGGGAGAGGTACGCATGTCGCACAAGGAGTTTGAAATTCTGCATTATTTGGCTGAACATACTAACGAGGTGGTGAGTCGATATGATCTGTTGAATAAGGTTTGGGGCTATGACAGTCAACCCACCACAAGAACGGTGGATAATTTTATTCTTAGACTAAGGCAGCGCATTGAAGAAAACCCAAATGAACCACGACACATATTAACCGTGCATGGGGTTGGTTATAAACTATTAAAGAGTTGATGCGAGTAGCTTTGTATGAATTAAATGAGAGAGATTAGAACTTGAGATTGTGGACTAATATTTTCGTTTCTGGCTCAGAAACAGGCTCATTCAATATGGAGTTCCAGAGACTGATAACTGATATCCAAAATCTAACTTCTACCCTATGACATCTTATGACATTCGTTTACTCAGCAATGACATCGCAATATGAAAAGCACCGTAAAATTGTATCGTAGCTCAAAGGTCAAAAAGCTCGAACTAAACTAAACCTACTAAGCCAACCAACTGCCTTTTAGAAGGCGGTTGGTTTTAGAAGAACAACAAAATGAAAAAACTGATTTTAATACTTACTCTCATCGGAATGCAGCTAGCAGCACAAGGTCAAGATGCTAGGCGCTTAATTAATCTTAGAGGAGATTGGAAGTTCTCTATCGGGGACAGAGAAGAGTGGGCTGGAACAGATTACGATGATTCCGATTGGGAGGAAGTATATGTTCCGCAACGTTGGGAGAGAGAAGGCTTCAACGGTTATGACGGTTTCGCTTGGTATCGCACCACCTTCGAGGGGAAAGACCTGAAAAAGAATGTGTTACATCTACTGCAACTCGGATACATCGATGATGTGGATGAGGTTTTCATCAATGGAGTGAAGATTGGATTTTCTGGTGGATTCTATCCGAATTACTATACCGCCTTTAATGCTGAAAGACGTTATGTAATTCCTCAGGAATTATTGAATTATGAAGGAGAAAACCTCATAGCCGTAAGGGTTTACGACCAGGGAGGTGAAGGCGGTATTTACAGCGGAGATGTAGGTATTCTGTACAGAGATGAAGATTTAAGAAACTCTTACTTTCTAGAGGGAATGTGGAAAATCAAAGTTGGAGATAGAGCAAATTATGCCGAACCAGATTATGATGATTCAGACTGGGAAAACATCATGGTTCCGTCTAATTGGAAAACCATTGGGCTTTGGGATTTAAATGATTTTGCTTGGTATCGCAAAAAGTTTACAATTCCCTCTGGTGGAAAGTTAGATGACCTGACATTGATAGGAGGAAGAATCGATGATTTCGATGAGATCTTTATCAATGGTGTTAAAATTGGAGAAACAAATGATGGTAGGCGATTAGGGGCTTCAAGAAGCTTTTCTGAGCTCCGTATCTACAACATACCCAAGGGCGTTTTGAAACAAGGTGAAAATATCATTTCCGTTCGTGTGGAAGATATAGGCGATAATGGAGGTATTTATGAAGGTCCTGTAATGATACTACCAACCGCAGATGCTGCAAGGTATGCTCAAAGAAGCTATTGGTGGAGATAGGGTCTAGCTGCCAGATTCATTAATATACCATCGTTTAATTCATGTTTACCCTCGAACGATATCGTTTCGGGGGTTATTTTGATCTGTTCAGCAATACTTTCTTGTTCTTTAATGCGAGCATCAGTTAGGAATTCATCTTCCAATCCGTAAACCAAAAAGCACTGCTTATCCTTGAGTCTATCTGAGCTTTTGAGTGGAGGTAGGTCTGGGGGGAAGATACCAGCCCAAAGTATGAGCCTATCAAAATTAAGGTCTGTCATTGTTGCCAATCTCGAAATAGTGGCCGCACCTTGCGAGAAGCCTAAGAGTGTAACGCTGATGTTCTTATTGAGCTTTGAGGTAACCTCCTGATAAACTGCAGAGAGATAGTTAATGTAATTGTCAATATCACTAGATCGGTCTTCCTTGGTCATCCAAGTAGCACCTACTCTTCCAGTAAAGCCTTCCAGATAATATCTAAATAAGCCTTCAGGGGCAACAATCAATCTTTTTGAGTTGGCAATTCCTTGGAATTTCTTGATAAAGTATTTAGCCAATTGGCCATGACCATGACAAACAATCCAGACTTCTTCAACCGATTCGTTGGGCTCCCCCAGAAGTTCGTAACGGGCATTGAACTCAAAACTTATTCTATGTTCCATTAGGATTTAAGGTTTTGATCTGAAAATTTATAGGGAAGTAAATTCTCAATGGATTCTGACTCATAGACCTGTCCATCATCTCCCAATAAATAGAGTTTTATGGGCGTTTCCTGATTGTTTTCGTATTCACTCATACTTTGTCTGCAACTTCCACAAGGTGTAGCCAGTTTGTAATGATCTGCCTCCGAATTTTTAGCCACAATGGCTATCATCAGAATGGGTTCATTGGGAAATTGAGATTTCGCTGCAAAGCAGGCTACTCGTTCTGCACAAAGCCCTGATGGGTAAGCTGCATTTTCCTGATTATTTCCCCTAATGATGAGTCCATTTTTTAACAATAGGGCAGCGCCAACCTGAAAGTTGGAGTAAGGTGCATATGCTAGCCCTGCAGCTTTTTTCGCTTCTTTTATCAACTCCTGAACCTTAGGCTCTACGGAGTTGCTCGTATAAGCTATAATCTTAGATGTTCTTGTAATCTCTCTTTTCGACATAGGTATTTTGGAGAGGGTTGAAGATACAAATCTTTTCAAGCACAAGTTGTTCAAATACTATTTAGCTTATAAAATTTGCCCTTGGCGCTCATTTTTCCCTATTTAGCCTAACACCTATAATAATTATCTATGGAGAAAATATTAGTCTTAGGAGCTGGTCGTTCTGCCAACTCTCTGATCAATTATTTATTGGATCATGCTGAGGAGAGGAATTGGCAAATTACCGTTGCCGATTATGCATTGCAATTGGCTGAGGACAAAGTACATGGTCATGCAAGAGGGCAAGCTGTGGCTCTAGACATTACTAGCGATCAAGAGAGGCAAGCACTGATTTCAGATCATCATTTGATAGTTTCTATGCTTCCTGCAAGGTTCCATCCAGTGGTTGCAGAAGATTGCTTAAAACTTGAAAAGCATCTGTTCACGGCTTCCTATGTATCGCCAGATATGAAAGCTTTAGATGAGCAAGCTAAGGCCAAAGGGCTTCTTTTTCTCAACGAATGTGGTCTCGATCCAGGGATAGATCATATGTCGGCCATGAAGGTGATCGACCATATTAGAAAAGATAAGGGATTGGAATTAAGAGCTTTTGAGTCGTTTACTGGGGGTCTTTTAGCCCCAGACCCCACTGACGATAACCCTTGGCAATATGGCTTTACATGGAACCCAAGAAATGTGGTGTTGGCGGGTCAGGGAACTGTTAAGTTTATTCAAGAAGGCAGATATAAATACATTCCCTATCAAAAACTCTTTAGGAGAATAGAGATGATTCATATACCGGGTCATGGTTATTTTGAAGGCTATGCCAATCGAGATTCATTGATGTATTTAGATGTATATAATCTTCACGGTATTCAGACCCTCTATCGAGGAACATTGAGACGTCCTGGCTATTGTAAGGCCTGGGATGTATTTGTGCAACTAGGGGCTACGGACGATACTTATCAGATGGAAGGAGTGAGCGACCTTACTCATCGTCAGTTCATCAATTCGTTTTTGTCTTATAATCCTGAGGATTCGGTAGAGCTTAAATTGGCACATTATCTAGGACTCGACTTGGATGGTCCTGAAATGCACAGATTGAACTGGCTAGGTTTACTCGATGAGGAGCCAGTGGGTTTAATGAAAGGAAGCCCAGCTCAGATCTTAGAACATATTCTTAAGAAAAAATGGACGATCAGCCCAGACAAGAAAGATCAGATTGTGATGTGGCATTTATTCGATTATGTAGAGGATGGTGTAACTAAACAAATTAGATCTGCCATGGTAACCTCTGGTGAAAATGCCAAAGAAACTGCCATGTCTAAGACGGTAGGTTTACCATTAGCCATTGCCATTAGACTGTTTTCTGAAGGTAAAATAGAAGGAAGAGGGGTTCAGATTCCTATTACCCCTGAATTTTATAATCCAATTTTGAATGAGCTAGATTCGCTAGGGTTCCAGTTTATTGAGGAAGAAGTGGTAGTGGAATAGACTCTAACTTAAATCCCTTTAAGCTTTTGCGGGTCTCTTGAGGTGTGAAATACCCTGGATACAACCAACTTTTGGTTATTGGCCTTTCGATAAATTATTTTATAACTAAAGACGACTAGGAAACGGTACTCTGATTTTTTGTGAATTAGCCTTGGTTCAATTGTCCCAATATCTGGGCTGAATTGTAAAGATTTAGTCGAGTTGAGAATTCTGGTAAGGACAATGTTCGCGGCCTTTGTGCCGCTTTCTTCTTGAATGAACTTGATATTTCGTTCTAATTGTTCAAAAGCCCTTTTAGTCCAAATTACTTCAACCATTCTTTTGACTTACTTTCAACTTCTTCTTGGCTTAAAGTTTCACCGTATTTTTCCTGCTCCTCAGATACTTCAATATCATTTAAAAGGGCCAGTTGATCATATATGTCCTCAAGAGTAGATTTGTCGGTCAGGCTATTAGCGATAGTGATGAGCTGTTCTTTTAGACTATTTTCCATAGTTGAATTTAATATTATCGACTGAATTTCCTTTGAGGGTGAAAGAATTAATTATCCTTCTTATTCTTACGCTTAAAGATGTTGCCTATCTTTTTGAATAGGCCTTCTTTTTTCTCGGCTTCTTGAGTGAGGCTGTCAATTTTCAATTTGGTGATTTTGGGTTTATCGGTATTGACAAATATTCGTTTGAGCAATCCGGCTTCCTTTTCAGGTGAGCAACCCATTAAGTTCATGATTTTAGTGGTTGGAGGAGGGAATTTGGCATTGGTGATTTTTGTCAATTCGCTCGACTGGTTCATTTTCTGTTGAAAAAGCCCGAAGATAGGAAGGGCTGAATTGGCCCCTTGTCCCATGGTCGTGGTTCTAAATCCAATTCTATGATCATCAGCTCCAACCCATGTAATGGTCAGAAGCCTCGGTGTCATTGCTACAAACCATCCGTCTTTATTGTCTTGAGTCGTTCCAGTTTTACCTGCAATATCATTCGATAGGCCATATTTCCATCTAAGTCTTTGTGCTGTTCCATCGGAAACAGTACCCTTCATCATTTCTATCATCATTTGCCGGGTTTCTTCTGAGAAAACTGGTTCCTCCTTGATTTCAGGCTTGAAGGTGGCGAGTACTTTACCATTACTGTCTTCAATGCGCTGAATGAAATATGGCTTTGAAGGTTTGGAATTGTTCAAGAAGCTTGTGTAGGCTTGTGCTAACTCAAGCATATTAATTTCTGCTGTTCCCAAGGCAATAGAAGGTACATACGGGATCTCAGATTCAATACCCATTCGATGAGCAAGGTCTATGATTTCGGCAAGGCCTGCTTCTTCCATCACTTTAACTGCCACTGTATTGATAGATTTACTCAGTGCAGTTTTCATGGCGTAATCTACATCGTAAGACTCACCTCCAGAGTTGGTAGGTGTCCAGTCATTGTAGTTCGAATACGTAACCTGTTGACCTGAATAGTAATCGCAGGGCTTGGCGCCTCCCTCTAAAGCTGTGGCGTAAACAATAGGCTTGAAGGTAGACCCAACTTGCCTTTTAGCCATTCCCACATGATCGTATTTAAAGTGTTCGTAGTTAATACCACCCACCCAGGTTCTAATCGCTCCAGAAAATGGATCAACAGATAACATACCTCCTTGAAGGAATTTTAAATAATGTTTGACGCTATCTAGGTGACTGGCTTGAACTACCTTGCTGCCATCCCAATCCCATAATTCAATAGAGTGTTTGAAGTTCAATGAATCTTGAATTTGATTTTCTGGAAGCTTCTTAGCCTTCAACCTCTGATAATAGGAAGACTTTTCCAGAGCATCCTGAATGATCTTCGGGTTGCTGAGCCATGGCGCTCGACTTCCATAACTATCTTCAAACTCACTTTGCAAGGACTTAAGGTGTTCAGTATAGGCTTCTTCAGCCATTTGCTGCATATCGTAATTCAGGGTGGTATAAATCTTCAACCCACTGGTCAACAAGTTCAAGTCTGTTCCATTCTCTTCATTATAATCTTTTAGCCAACTGGTTAATTTCTTCTGGAGATTAGACCTAAAGTAAGGAGCCAATCCTTCATCGTGATTGAAGGAGTAATAGTTGAGTTGAAGTGGCTTTTGAGTGGCTATATTTTTTTCCTCATTCATGAGGTAGCCATACCTTTCCATCTGAGCCAAAACCGTGTTCCTTCTTGTTTTCGATTTTTCAGGAAACAGTCGAGGGTTGTAACTGTGAGAGGCCTTGAGCATGCCAACGATCACAGCACTTTCTTCTAATTTCAGATCATTTGTCTGTTTGCCAAAGAATTTTTCCGAAGCACTTTCAACCCCAAAAGTGTTATCTCCAAAAGGAACAGTGTTGAGGTAAAGCGTGATGATTTCCTCTTTATTGTAAGCTTTTTCAAGCCTGATAGCACAAATGGCTTCTTTAATTTTGCTCACTGGCATAGAGAAGATGCCGTGATCTTTTCTTGGATAAATATTCTTAATCAGCTGTTGTGAAAGGGTGCTGCCACCTCCAGCCGATTCATCGCGGAGCAAAATTGATTTGAAGATCACCCGCAATAAGCTTCTTCTATCCACTCCGTTATGTTCATAAAAGCGAGCATCTTCTGTGGCGATTAAGGCCTCAATTAAATGATCAGGAAGCTCTTTATAAGTGACCGGTTGCCTGTCGAAAATAAAATATTTGCCAATAAGTTCTCCATTCTGAGCAAAAACCTCGGTGGCCTCGCTTTGGCGAATGTCTGCCAATTGTTCTTGAGTAGGAAGTGGCTCCCAGAACTCAAAATAGACGGAAAGATAAAAACCGAAAAGAGCCAATACGCCTGCCAAGCCTGCAATAGCTAGCCATTTTATCCAACGTAGATGCTTCTTTTTTTTAGGTGTCATGGATGTAGGTGAAAACGTAAGTGGAAAAGAATTCTTACAAAATTAATGGAATAGTTTCATGAGTGAAATCGTGGACTTAATTTCGATAAAAGATGGAAGGGAATTCTAAGTTTTTGAGAAGAGAAAATGTAGTGAAAGTTGTGCTTGCGCTTCAAGAAGCTCAATTACCTCTATCATATGACTTTGAAAAACATAAGTTGAACTGGATGCAAGAAGGTGAGGAGTTCTCTTTTCGTTTGCCTATAACCTTATTCTTCAATCAATCTAGAACTATAGAGCCCGAAAAGGTGGTCACCTACCTGATGCTTTTGGTCCAAAGTGGAAGTTCCTCTGTCGGTGTTTTTAAGGGAGAAGAATGTTTGTCTCACAAAGTATTCTCAGCCTATATGGTCAGGAAGAAACAAGGTAAAAGTCAGATTAAACACCTAAAGACCAAGGGGAAATCTAGGGCGGGCTCCAGAATGAGATTGGCTAGTGGAGTGGAGTTTTTTGAAGATATCAATGAAAGGCTGCAAAGGCACTTTTCAGAAAATGAGTTCGATCGTATTGCCTTTAGTTGCTCCAAAATTCTAATGCCGTATCTATATGGGTCAAAAGTTGAAACCCCTTTCGACAAAAAGGATGAAAGAATCTATAAAATCCCTAAGCACCTGCACCAACCGAATTTTGAAGTGATGTTGGGCTTGCAGAAATTTCTGAATCAAGGAGAGTTGGTTATCCCTGAAAGTGTTGAGGAGGAAGATCTCTTTTTTTTGAGGTAGTTCATTTGGGATGTTATGCTTTGTCTAAGTATCCGTCATTCTGAATTTATTTCAGAATCTATTGTTGCAATACGACATAATGACCATGAAATAATCTCGAATGAATCGCGATACGGTGACGATCGATTGGTGCTGAGTTACTTATGATGATCAGCAGCATTAACAGCAGCACCAATAATACCCGCATTATTCAGTTTTTCTGAAACCACATAGGGCGTATTGATTTCGATCTGATCTCTGAACTTATGAATATGCTTGCTCACTCCACCACCCAAAATGATATAATCTGGAGTAAATATTCTTTCGATATGCTTAAGAAATTTATTGAGGCGTTTGCCCCAAACTTCGAAGCTGAGGTCTTCTCTTTTTCGGGCTGAATCCGCAGCAAAAAATTCAATCAGTTCTCCAGTTTTGTAGAACATTCTGCCCAATTCGAAATTTGGTAGGATGTTTCCGTCCCAGAAAACACCACTTCCAAGCCCTGTACCAATGGTGATTACCATTACCAAACCAGCTTTTCGATGTTTGCCCGCCCCGAACCTCATTTCTGCAATACCTGCTGCATCTGCATCATTGATAACGGTAACGGTTTCTCCTGAAAATTCACAGAAAAGGTCATCTATTTGAGTGCCTTTCCAGCTTTTGTGCAGGTTGCTGCTATACATAGCTTTTCCATTCACAACCACTGTTGGGAAGGCAACGCCAATGTTTTCATTCCAATTGAGTTGATCTTTAATGCTTCTGACCACTTCTGCTACAGCACCTGGCGTGGAGGGTTGAGGGGTGGGTATTCTAATTCGTTCTGAGATTAATTTGCCCTGTACAGTATCTACAATAGCACCTTTAATTCCGCTGCCACCAACGTCAATACCCAATATTTCCATACCAATCAATTATAAAGGGCAACAAGTTATTGGAAAATAGAGACTAACCCAATTCTAATTACTGAGAGTGGCTAAAAGGCTAGTTAAATCAAGTGCCCGAGTATACATATCCACTTCGCCACGAGCTGTCACTGGCCATTCTTCTTCGGGCCTATCCCAGTATAGTTCTACACCATTACCATCCGGATCGTCCAGATAGAGCGCTTCAGAAACGCCATGATCTGCAAAGCCAGTGAATAGATAGCCATTGTCTTTCAGTCTTTTGTAAATAACTGCTAAGTCTTTTCGAGTTGGAAAAAGTATGGCGGTATGAAAGAGGCCCGGATAATGCTTGGGTGCCGCTGGCTGACCTTTGCTTTGCCAAGTATTGAGTCCAATGTGATGGTGATAGCCCCCAGCTGAAATAAAGGCAGCCTGTGTTCCAAATTTCTGCATGATCTCAAAGCCTAATAATCCGCAATAGAAGTCAAGAGCTTTGTCTAGATCCGAAACTTTCAAATGTACATGGCCTATTCTCGTTTGGGCTGGAATTGTATACTCATTCATAGATGTAAATAATATGGACGCAAAAGCTGAACAAAGGCTTCGGCATATTCATTCAATTCATCTTTAATTAAGATTGTAGACCTTTTGAGGGGGACTTTCTTCCTTGAAAAACTGACGATTTCTCTAAAAATAGGTTTGTCTGGGTGGTTGAACACCTCAATTTTTTCGATGGCATAAAGCCCCATCTTTTCCATTAAACCAATAAGTATGGACATTGGCTGTGGTGGAAGCAAAATATGAGCAACGCCTGAAGCAGAAAGAAGCTTGCTGATGACGTCAGCCAGTTGTTCATAACTTAGACTGTTAGAGTGCAAGGCTAGGTTCCTTTTTAGGTCAGCGCTTTGAAAATGATCTTTGAAGAAAGGTGGGTTTGAAATAATGAGGTCATATTGGAAGTCAGGTGAGTAGCTGTTGATGTTTTCTGGTATCGCGCGGAGCTGTTCAGACCAAGGTGAATTGCTGAAGTTCTCTTTAGCTTGAAGAAAAGCTAGATCGTCTAGCTCAATACCATCGATAGGGCAATCGGTTTGCTGAGCTTTCATTAAAGCTAAAAGACCTGTTCCTGTACCGATATCAAGGATTCTGTTGAGTGATTTGGGTTGAGTAAGTTTCTCGGAAAGTGCTCCAAACAAACAGGCTTCAGTGGTCACTTTCATGGCCGTTTGGCCTTGATCTATTCTGAATTGTTTGAATTGGAAGTAACTATTTGGCATGCTGATGTTGAGTGCTTAATGATAAATTGTGAACTGAGTACATTCAATATTCATCATTCAAAATTGAGCATTATGAGTAGAGTCCTGACTCGAAGCCTTCATCAATGAGTTTTTCAGGTCCCTCAGCAGCATCTACAGCTAATTGATCACAGCGTTCATTTTCGGGTATTCCCGCATGGCCTTTCACCCATTGAAAACTGACTTGGTGTTGCTTATAAATCTCTACAAAACGCAGCCAGAGATCTTTGTTCTTCTTGCCTTTAAAGTCTTTCTTGATCCAACCCCACAACCAGCCTTTAACAACAGAGTCGATGACATATTTGGAGTCTGAATAAATTTTGACAGGCGCATTTGGTACTTTAATAGACTCCAAACCTACAATGATGGCCAAAAGCTCCATGCGATTATTGGTGGTTTTGCGATAACCCTGAGAAATCTCTTTCCTGTGTTCCCTGAATTTCATGACTACTCCATAGCCACCCGGTCCGGGGTTGCCTCTGGAGGAGCCATCGGTATAGATGGTGATCATAGATTCGCAATATTGTCTTTAAAGAGCTTGATGGCAATTGAAAGTAAGATTATTCCGAATATTTTCTGCAAAACACCAATGCCCCCTTCGCCTATTTTACGTTCTAGCCAATTGGTAGATTTTAAGACCAAAAAGACAAAGGCCAAGTTGATCACAATTCCAACTAGGATGTTGAGTTCTTCATATTCTGCTTTGATGGATATAATTGTGGTCAGTGTTCCTGCCCCAGCGATCAAAGGAAAGGCTATAGGAACGACAGATGAGCTATTTGATGCGCTAGGTTCATTTTTAAAGATGTTTACTCCAAGTATCATTTCCATACCGATGATGAACATGATGATAGAACCAGCAATAGCAAAGTCTCCCACACTAATGCCGAAAAGCGCCAGGAGGTTGTCTCCCGCAAACATGAATAGTATCATAAGAATGCCAGCAACAATTGTGGCTTTGCCCGATTCGATATGACCCATTTTCTTTCTCAGGTTAATAATAATGGGCACTGAACCGAGAATATTAATCACAGAAAATAATACGAGTGTGACTGAAAGAATTTGGGTGAAGTCCAGCATTACAAAAAAGTTTTTGCAAAGCTAGAAAAGCGGGGCTTCACTCTACTAAGTATTTAAGCAAAAATCAGATTAAGATTTCGTTAAATAGGATAGCGCCATTTCATAGCCCTTCAATCCAAAGCCCGTAATCATTCCAGCACAATTGGCCGTGATCAGGCTTAAGTGTCGATATTCCTCACGGGCATGAATGTTAGAAATATGAACCTCAACCACTGGCGTGTTAATGGCCGCAATGGCATCGGAAATAGCAACGGAAGTATGCGTATAACCTCCAGCATTGAGTATAATACCATCAAAAGAGAAACCAACTTCATGCAGTTTGTTAATCAGTTCACCTTCAACATTGCTTTGGTAGTATGCTAAGTCCATATCTGGAAACCTTGATGAGAGATCTTCAAAATATGCTTCAAAGCTTTTTTCTCCATAAACGCTTTGCTCTCTTGTACCAAGTAGGTTGAGGTTGGGCCCGTTGATGATAATGATCTTCATGAGCATAAAGCTAAATAATTATCTAGTTTTTATCCCGACTTTGTAGAAGGATCGACTAATATCCTATGCTATTCTCAGGATAAAAAAAGAAACCAGAACTAAGATTTAAAATTGAAGGAGTACTCATCAGGGCCTTTGCGGTAAAAGGCTGCTAGCCCTTCAGGGGCTAGCAGCCTTGAGTGAATAGAAACTAATTAAGTCGTTGGTTTGATGCACTTACCTTTGACAAACTTGGGTGTCTAATGATTATCTGTCTTATTAGCATGAGATGCCTTTGTTAAATGCAGTTTGTCAAAGTTCTTATAGTTTGAAAAAGAAAAAGATCAGAAAAGCTCTACAATTTAAAAGGTCCTTTTAATCGTAAGACGAATGGAGATTCCGGATATTTTTCTTCCTTTTTTAAAACTAGGAAGAAAAATTCCGGAATGACGCTACGTAAACAGCGAATTCACTAAAATTGAGCATGGCTTGGGATATCTACATTCAGGAGTATGAAAACTACCTAAAACTTGAACGCTCTTTAAGCCCCAACTCTGTGGAAGCTTATGTGCATGATATCACTAAGCTCAAGCAGTTTTTGCAGTTGGTTGGTTCCGAAATAACCCCTTTGCAGGTAACGATGGTAGAGTTGCAAAACTTTATCGAATACATTAATGAGTTGGGAATGAGTGCCTTTTCTCAAGCACGTATCATTTCTGGACTGAAGTCATTCTACAAGTTTTTGCTTTATGAGGGAGAGTTAGATACTGACCCAACAGAATTGCTTGAAGCGCCCAAACTTGGCAGAAAGTTACCCGATACCTTAAGCATTGAAGAGATTGATAAAATTCTCTCAGCTATAGACCATTCCACACCAGAAGGTACGCGCAATAGGGCCATGCTTGAAACGCTTTACAGTTCTGGGTTGCGGGTTTCAGAATTGATCGGACTGAAAATGTCTAATGTGCATTTCGATGTTGGCTTTTTGAGAATCTTCGGGAAGGGAAGCAAGGAGCGTCTGGTGCCTATCGGCAGAGAGGCCTTGAAGTTTATCAAAATATATATGGAGGAGGTGAGGGTTCACCTCAACATCAAGCACGGACATGAGAACTTTATGTTCTTAAATAGAAATGGAAGGCAATTGAGCCGTCAAATGGTTTTTATCGTAATCAAGAATTTGGTGGAAGAGGCTGGAATTCAAAAGACCATTAGTCCGCATACATTTCGCCACTCTTTTGCTACGCATTTAATAGAAGGTGGTGCAGATTTGCGAGCTATTCAGGAAATGTTGGGACACGAATCCATCACCACAACAGAAATCTACACGCATCTGGATAGAGACTACCTGAGGCAAGTGATTCAAGAGTTCCATCCACGGAGTTGATTGTAAGTTTTGCATGCAAATTGATGTTTTGGGCTAATCTTTTTTATTCAACATCAAATTCACTAATCAACTAATCACCCAATCAACCGTTAGAGCCACCTTTTCCTCTTAAAGTAATAGATCATCCCCATTGCCACGGTAACGATAGCTCCCCAGAAAATAGGGTATGAGTTTTCATAACCCAGTTCTGGCATATACTCGAAATTCATACCATAGATTCCAGCCATAAAAGTTAATGGAATGAAGACCACCGAGAAAATGGTGAGCACCTTCAATACATCATTCAATTTGTTGGTAGAATGTGTATGATAGGTGTTGAGATTATCATTGATGGTCTCCCTGTATATTTCTATGGTTTCCGTAACGTGGGTAATGTGATCGTTCAAATCCTTCAGGAAGGGTCTTGTCTTTCTATCAATAATAGTAAGATCAGACTTATTAAATGCCAAAACGGTATCCCTTAGTGGCCTAGCATACCTTCTTAAGTAATTCACCTCCTTTTTGCTAAGATTTAAGTCATTGAGAATCTGCTTATCATAATCACCTAATAGCCTGGCTTCATGGTCATTAACCTCATCTCCATACTCCTCAATAATTGCCAGATAATGATCGACAATAACATCTAAAAGAGCGAAGGCTAAATAATCAGAGCTCCGTGTTCTTATTCGGCCTTTGGCATTTCTCAAACGAGTACGAACCCCTTCAAATACATCACCTGTTTTTTCTTGGAAGGTAATGATATAGCCTTCACCCACAATCATGCTGAATTGTTCTGAAACTATAGATTCTTCAGCAGTGCGGAACATCTTAGAAGCCAGAAAGAAATGGTCATCATATTCATCGAAAGTAGGCCTTTGATGAACGTTAAGTATATCTTCAAGGGCCAAATTATGGATAGAAAAGGCTTTCCCTATGGCTTCAATTATTTTTGTGTCGTGGAGTCCATAAACGTTTAACCAAGCCACTGAGCCTTCTTTTTTCAGGCTTGTCAGCTCTTCTATACCAATCCTTTTTTCCTCAATTTCATGTTGATTGAAAGTGATGAGTTCAAGCTCAACTTCGTCTACATGCTGCTCACCTGTATAGATGAGAGCACCAGGCATTTGGTTGATTTTCTTAGAAATCGTGCTGGTTTCAGCTTTCTTTTTTCTTCGCCTCCTTATAGACAATAGTTCGGTAGGGGAAAGGTATTTCAATTCCTTCACGGTCGAATCTTTCTTTAATTGATTTATTAATATCGCACTTTAATTCGAAACCTTCTCCAGGTCCCTCTGTCCAGACATTGGCTCGCAGGTTGATGCTTGATTCTCCAAAATCGATGAGTCTTACAGGAACTGGATGTTTATTAGTGTCAATTTCTTCTTGAGTTCTGAAATCGATGAAGTTAGCATGTTTCATAGCTTCCTCCTGAATTATTTTTGTGGCTAGATTAACATCTGAGTCATAGCTGATGCCATAGAAAATCTGATTATTGACCTTGTCCTCCACGATATTAAAATTATGGATGGTTTCTGAACTGATAACTGCATTTGGGACTACCAATCGCTTGTTTTCAAAATCTTTGATTACCGTATGTCTCAGAGTTATATCTTCAACCGTGCCTGCATAGCCTCCACTAATTTTAATGATATCTCCTACCTTAAATGGTTTGAATATAACCAAGAATATACCACTAACGATATTTGAGAATGCTGCTTGTGAAGCGAAACCAATGATTGCCGCAATAATACCCGCACCAGCAAAAAGGGTTACTCCAACTGTTCTTAACTCAGGGATCGATAAGAAAATAACAATGAGAGCAGCCGTGTAAATAATAAAGCCCAAGGCATTAATCAAGAATTTATATTTCGTTGGGTCAACCCTTATTTCATTAGAGGATTTATGAATGAATTTATTCAGTATCGCTCTTAATAATCTCAGTAGAATATGAGCTATTGCAAGTATGGCAAATACGTAAGTAGCTGCGTTTAAAATGCCATATTGAGTATAGTTCAAAAAATCGAAAGGCAGGTTCATCAGACTTTGTTTAAGTTGAATGTCATTACAGGAATGTCGGAACGGGTGATAAGGTATTCTGTAATATTACCCTTGATTAAATCTTTTATAGATTCCTGATGCTTAGAGAAAAGTGCGATCATATCGGAACGCGGCAGTTAAAAGGCCTTTCTGTAAAGTTTTGGTATTGAATACATTGATTTGTTGACCCTTCAAGCCATGTTGATCAAACCATATTCTACTCCTTTTTCTAATTTGAGGGGTAGTGTAGAATTCGGCAGGAGTATTCAGAAAAATAAACTGTAACTCTGCCCCGAACTTGTCAGCAAAACTAACTAGATCGTTCATCTTTTGAGTGCAATTATCTTCTAGATTAGTAGGTACTAGAATTTTATCTGGACGGAATTCGGAATCAGCCTTATTTACAGTGATTACAGGGTTTTGGGCTAGTTTGGCTATTCGCTCAGGATGGGTTTTTTTGAGGAATTCGTCAAACCTCTGGTGCTCATAATTGCCCACAATGGTCAGATCAAAACCTTCTTCAGCGACAAGCTCTGCAATTTTATTTGGCGAGCTATCAATTTTCAGTTTATAAGAAATCTTCAAGCCCTCAGTTTCTAGTTTCTGAATGAACTTTTCCATTTTACGCTCATTCTTGGAAATAATTTCCTCTAAGAACTTTTGTCCACTATCAGATTTACTTTTATACATACCAAATTCATCTAGATAGACAGTGAGTGCTGCTTTTACCACGTGGATAAGAGAAATCTCAGCATCAGTTTTTTTTGCGATACACTTCGCTACATCCAATGCCTTAAGGGTCTTGTCTGTGAAATCTACTGGAACTAATATTTTCTCGTACATAATGCTCAAGATTTACGTCAAATTGAGACTTATTCGGCCAATCGCCAAAAGGATTTTTATAAATAGTGGAAAGAGTAGTTTAAAATTTCAATTGTGAACTAACTGGTTTATTTTTGCGACAAATCTTCAGCCTTGTATAAACTCCTTATTCGTCCGCTACTTTTTCTCAAGAATCCTGAGTCTGCCCATTACTTTACATTCAATTGGGTGAGACGACTTTTTAAAATCCCCGGAGTTGGGCCTATTGCTAGAGGGTTGTACAATTTTCGGGATGAATCGCTTGAAGTAGAATGTTTCGGTCTAAAGTTCCCTAATCCAGTTGGCTTGGCTGCTGGTTTCGATAAGGATGCCAAATTATTCAATGAGCTTTCAGCTTTCGGATTCGGCTTTATAGAGATTGGCACTTTAACACCCAAGCCTCAAGATGGCAATCCAAAACCAAGGCTTTTTAGGCTTCCTAATGATAAGAGTTTGATCAACCGAATGGGTTTCAATAATGAAGGTGTTGAGGCCGCAATTCAGCGTTTGAAAGAAAGGAATGCAAGTGTATTGATTGGCGGAAATATTGGCAAGAACAAAGTAACTCCGAATGAGCAGGCAGTTGAAGATTACATTTATTGCTACAATGCTTTATTGCCGCATGTTGATTATTTTGTAGTAAATGTTAGCTCTCCTAACACACCAAACTTACGTGAATTACAAGACAAAGCACCGCTTACCGCTTTATTAAATACACTACAGGAAAGGAAGAAAGAGGTTGGAGCTAAGCAGCCTATTTTATTGAAAATTGCTCCAGATTTAACTGATTCTCAACTGACTGATATCGTAGATATTGTGCTTGATACTGGAATTGATGGGGTTATTGCAACTAACACGACAATATCTAGAGAGGGATTAAAAACTCCAAATCAAACCATAAGTGATATTGGTGCAGGTGGGCTTAGTGGTGCTGCGGTAACTGATAAGTCTACTGAAGTGATTCGTTATCTCCATCAACATTCTAGTGGTGCTTTTCCAATCATTGGTGTAGGTGGAATACAGACTGGAGCAGATGCTATTGCCAAGTTAGAGGCGGGCGCATCGTTGGTTCAAGTCTACACAGGGTTTATTTACGAAGGCCCTGGGATGGTCAAGAAAATTAACAAAGCAATTCTTCGTTGGAAAAAAGCGAAGACTATGGCTTGATCATCCTGTGCGGTTTCCAAAATTCATTTAACTTCGTACAAACTGGTTTAAATATTTTAAATGGCTCAGAATTCCTATAAGTCCAACACTTTTAAGAGTAACCAGGGAAAACAACCCAAAGAGAAAAAAAAGCTCTCCTTAAAGTTTGATGTTCCTTTTTTGAAAGACCGTAGGGTTCAACTTTCAGTTGGATTTTTCTTGTTGCTGGCATCTGTTTTTATTTTCCTCAGCTGCTTTAGCTACTTGTTTACAGGCAAGGAAGATCAGAGTGTTGTCGAAGCCTTCTTCGGAACTGGTGAAACGGTTCAGTCCTTAGGGCAGGAAGCTACTAACTGGATGAAGCTGCTAGGCGCCCTAACCGCGCACAAACTCATTTTCTCATGGTTTGGTATTGGAGCTTTCTTGATTCCACCGTTTCTATTTATACTGGGCTATAAAATTGTATGGGGCAAAGCCCTCATGAAATTATCTAGGGCCTTTTCTGCCACCACATTCTTTTTAATTTGGATCAGTTTGCTAATGGGCTCAATGATCAAATCTGATGATTCTGTTTCTGAATGGAGCTTTTACTCAGGTGGACTTGGCTACGAGCTTTCTTTGTTTTTTGATGGTCTGCTGGGTTATGGCACTATTCTTTTTCTGGCCTTTACACTGCTCGTATTCGTTATTTTCTTTTTCAATATCACTGAGATTTTAAGCCTAAAGAAGGCTGCAACTTCTACTGCTTCTGATGAAGATGCAACAGTTAACGAATCTGCAAAGGTTGAGTCTATAGTGGAGGAATCCACAGATGAAGATGAAACCCTTGATGAAGAGTCTCTAGAAAATTGGGTGATAAAGGTGAAAGATGAGGAGGAAGATTCAGCGAAAGAACCCGAAGAAAAACAAGAGCAGGCAATTCCATTAATTAAAGAGCCTGCAAAACCAGTTGAAGAAATAAAAACTGAACCCGATATTGTTGAAGAATCTAATTCTGTAGAGTTCGATGTTACTCCGGTAAATGTCCCTAAACCAAAGAAGGATCTTGATAAGGAACCTACTTTCGAAGTACAAATAAAGGAAACCTCTGAGAAGCTTGTAGAAAAAGCTGGGCACTACGATTCTACTTTAGATTTACCAAAATATCAGTTCCCAACGGTTGATCTGTTGAATGAATATTCTTCTGGCCAAGTTCAGGTAACTAAGGAAGAGCTTCAGGTTAACAAAGACAAGATTGTTGAAACGCTAACCAACTTTAAAATAGGTATTGCCAGTATTAAAGCCACTATCGGTCCTACTGTTACGCTCTATGAGATTGTTCCTGAGGCTGGTGTTAAGATTTCCAAAATCAAGAACCTAGAAGATGATATTGCCCTAAGCTTATCGGCTTTAGGTATCCGTATTATAGCGCCAATCCCAGGTAAAGGGACTATCGGAATTGAAGTACCAAATACCAATAAGGAAATGGTTTCTATGAGGTCTGTAATTTCTACAGACAAATTCATGAACTCTGATATGGCTTTGCCAATTGCTCTAGGTAAAACCATTTCCAACGAAGTTTTCGTGGCCGATTTGGCCAAAATGCCTCACTTGCTTATGGCTGGTGCTACTGGTCAAGGTAAGTCAGTTGGATTGAACGTGATCCTAACCTCTCTACTTTATAAAAAGCACCCATCGCAGCTTAAGTTTGTACTTGTCGATCCGAAGAAGGTGGAATTGACACTCTTCAATAAGATTGAAAGACACTATTTAGCTAAGCTCCCAGATAATGAGGAGCCTATCATTACAGATACAAAGAAGGTAATTTACACACTCAACTCTTTATGTATTGAGATGGATCAGCGCTATGATCTATTAAAGGATGCGGCTTGTAGAAATCTTAAAGAGTACAATAAGAAGTTTGTCGATAGAAAATTAAACCCCGAAAAGGGACACAGATTCCTGCCTTACATCGTCTTGGTGATAGATGAATTAGCAGATTTAATGATGACTGCCGGTAAGGAAGTAGAAACACCAATTGCAAGATTGGCTCAGTTAGCTAGGGCAATTGGTATTCACTTAGTAGTAGCTACTCAACGACCTTCGGTAAACGTTATTACGGGTATCATTAAAGCAAACTTCCCTGCAAGGCTTTCTTTTAGAGTAACTTCTAAAGTAGATTCGCGCACAATTCTAGATGCTGGAGGAGCGGATCAGCTCATAGGTCAAGGAGATATGCTGCTTTCAATGGGTTCCGAGATTATAAGAATTCAGTGTGCGTTTGTAGATACGCCAGAAGTAGACGAGATTTGCGAGTTCATTGGCTCACAACGTGGCTATGAATCTGCCTATTTATTGCCTGAATTTGTGGGTGAAGAAGAAGGTGGAAATAGAGGGGATGTAGACCTATCAGACAGAGATGCCTTATTTGATGAGGCCGCTCGATTGATTGTTGCCCATCAACAAGGGAGTACCAGTTTAATTCAGCGAAAGCTCAAATTGGGATACAACAGAGCTGGGCGTTTGATTGATCAGTTGGAGGCCGCTGGGATTGTAGGTCAGTTTGAAGGGAGCAAGGCCCGTGAGGTTTTAATACCAGATGAATATAGTTTGGAACAGTTATTGAACAATATCGACAGCAACTGATTTCAAGTAATATAAATGAGAATGAAAAGAGTTTTAATTGTGATGTTTTGGATGGTTACCTCATTGGTAGCCGTGGGGCAAAATCAGGATCCAAAAGCCATTTTGGATAAAATGAGTTCAACTTACAAAGCCATGCCGGGTTTCGAAATTGGGTTTGTACAGAAGATTTTAAGTGAGTCTGAGGTAATAGACAGATTATCTGGTGAGGCTTCAGTTTCTAAAGAAAAATTTAAGATCAAGTTTCAAGACCAACATATCTACTGCAACGGAACAGTGTTGTGGACCTATCTGGTAGAATCTCAGGAATTAACGATTAGTAATTTTGAGCCTGAGGAAGCCGTAATCAACCCTTCCAATGTTTATGATATCTATAAAAAGGGGTTCACTTTCGAATACAAAAGACAGGATAATGTCGGTGGGGAATTAGTAGATGTTGTGGAGTTAACTTCAACAGATGAAGATTCTGATTTCACAACCGTAGTGATGTATATCGCTCAAAAAACGGCCTATCTAAAAGGTTGGGATTTAATTGATTATGCTGGCGCAAAGACATCATTTGAAGTTTCGACCTTCAAGCCAAACTTGACATTTGCTGAAGGCTTCTTCGAATTTGATGAAGAGAAGAACCCAGTTCAATACAAAGAAGATCTTCGTAACTGATGGATAAAGCTGCGTTATTCAGCCAAATCAAAGCCAAGTCTTCTTACCTGTGTGTTGGCTTAGATACAGATATTCAAAAGATACCTGAGCATTTAAAGAAAGCAGACGATCCGCTTTTTGAATTCAATAAGCAAATCATTGATGCCACTTTCGATCATGCAGTGGCTTATAAGCCGAACATAGCGTTCTATGAGGCGCATGGATTGAAGGGCTGGGAAAGCTTAATGAAGACCATAGAATACATTCCCCAAGAGGCTTTCGTTATTGCTGATGCCAAGCGCGGTGATATAGGTAATACTTCCAAAATGTATGCTCGTGCATTTTTCGAAGAAATGAACTGTGATGCCATTACTGTGGCACCTTATATGGGCGAAGACTCGGTGAAGCCTTTCTTAGACTTCCCTAACAAGTGGGTGATTTTATTGGCCTTAACTTCGAATGCTGGAGGAAAGGATTTTCAAAACCTTCATCTAGATTCTGGTGAAGAGGTTTACGAAAGAGTATTGAGAAAAAGCCAAGAATGGGGTTCGGCCGAACAATTGATGTATGTCGTTGGTGCTACAAAAGCCGAAGCTTTGGCAAACATTAGAGGCATTATCCCAGATCATTTCTTGCTTGTTCCAGGAGTCGGAGCACAAGGTGGGAGCCTTGAGGAAGTTTCAAAATACGGAATGAATAAGGAATGCGGCTTATTGGTTAACTCCTCTAGAGGTATCATTTATGCCGATTCTTCAGAGTCTTTTGCTAGCATAGCGCGTGTTAAGGCCAAAGAACTTCAAGAGGAAATGTCTAAATATTTAGAAAAATATTGCTAGATTATTCGGTGTAAACGCACACCGTATGATACAGGAAGACTTTTTACACTTCGTTTGGCAACACCAGTACTTCAATACAAGCCAACTTACCACTGTTAAAGCACAGCCAATTAAGGTATTGAAAATTGGACATCTCAATCACTTAGCAGGTCCAGATTTCAAAGAAGCAAGTATTCAGATTGATGGCATTCAATGGGTGGGTTCTGTTGAAATTCATATCAAGTCTTCAGACTGGAAGAGCCATAAACACCAAGGAGATCCGAATTATGATAATGTAATTCTTCATGTCGTTTATGAGCATAATCTCGAAATTAAGAATCCTGAGGGAAATGCTATTCCAACGCTCGAACTAAAAGGCCTTGTGAAGCCTGGACTTTTGGCTAGGTATGAAAGCTTCATGAAAAGTCAGCATGAGATACCTTGTACGGAGCTATTCCCCAAGGTGCGTGTGGTAACCAAACTGGCCATGCTCGAGTCGGCTTTGATAGAAAGGTTACAGCGAAAAGGTAGTCTCTTCAAAGAGATACTTGAAAGGAATAATCAAGATTGGGAGCAATCAACATATGAGTGGTTGGCAAGAGGTTTTGGATTCAAGACTAATTCAGAAAACATGATGGCGCTTGCTAAGGCGGTGCCACTCAAAGTATTACGAAAACATGCAGAAATGAATCAGTGGGAAGCATTACTCTTTGGAGCTAGTGGTCTTCTTAATACTTCCGATACTGATGAATATGCGAATGAGCTACGAAGAGAATATGCATTCTTAGAAAGGAAATATGAGATCAAGTCGAACTTGAGCTATAATCAATGGCATTTTTCTCGTGTAAGGCCAACTAACTTTCCAACATTACGCATCGCTCAGTTTGCGGCCTTGGTCCATTCAAACCCCTCACTTTTTTCTCTTTTCACACAGTTTAAATCTATTAAAGAGCTTCAAAAAGTGCTTAAGGTAAATCATAGTGCCTATTGGGAAAAGCACCATAATTTTGGTCTAGAAAGTAAGATAAAATCTAAGGGATTGTCTAGAGCTGCTACCCAAAGCTTAATGATCAACACTATTGCACC
>CAYGKL010000008.1:32132-36307 GCA_964350505.1 uncultured Roseivirgaceae bacterium
CTAAGGGATTGTCTAGAGCTGCTACCCAAAGCTTAATGATCAACACTATTGCACCTTTGCTTGTGGCCTATTCAGATTACCAAGAGAATTCAGATATGCTCGATTTGGCGATGAATATATTGATGAGTTTGCCAGTGGAGGATAATCACATCATTCGAAAGTGGCAAGAGTTGGGTTGGAATGTCAATTCAGCATTTGATTCGCAAGGCTTGATTGAGTTGCATAATGAGTATTGCACTCTTAAAAAGTGCATGAAATGTAAGATTGGGGTAGAACTCGTAAAAGCTTGATGCACTTATTTTTTGAACGGAAATCTTGTAACTTTGCACCCGCAAAAACAAGCTATGGATAATCCTGTAATCATTTTTGGTGCAAACGAGCTCGGTAGAGCGGTAGTAGAAATTTTCGAAAGTAACGACATTATCGTTTATGGCTTTCTTGATGATAATGAAGAGTTACACGGTCAGACGATTGGAGAGCTCAATATTTTCGGTAAAACCGATGATGATGGTTTTTTGAAGCTTATCGGAAAGAAGTGCGAAGCCTTTATTGCAGTAGATGACAGGCCTTTGAGAAAAGGCTTAGTGAAACTCTTGAAGGAGAGAAGAAAAATGATGCCGGTTAATGCTATTCATAGCAATACTGAAATTGCTCCTTCAGCACATATTGGTCATGGAGAATTTATTAATAGTGGTGTCGTAATTGGTGCCAATGCTAAGATTGGAGATCATTGTATGATCCACACAAACGCTACAATTGACTACAGTGCTCAACTTGGCGATTTGGTTCAAGTAGGAGCCGGCAGTGTTGTGGGCAGTGAAGCACAGATTGGCGACAATGTATTCATAGGTTCAGGCGTAACAATTGTGCCTGGCGTAAAGATTGGCAAGAATGCCAGAATTGGAGCTGGATCAGTTGTTATTGGCGAAGTGGCTGATGGCGAAACCGTTTTTGGTAATCCTGCCGCTAAGGTTTAGAAGTACTGAAGTTTAGAAGTGCTTAAGTGTTGATGTTGAGAATTTTTTAAAGTTAAACCAAGCATCTAAACTTTTAAACCTCCGAACATAGAAACATAAAATCACCCTACAAGCAATAGGGCAGAACATATGGAAAAGAAGTATTCAATTTTATTGTATTACTGCTATGCTGAAATCGAGGATTTCGAAGCATACAGAGAAGAACACCACCTCTTTTGTGTTGACAATAACCTGAGAGGTAGAATCATCATTTCTCCAGAAGGACTTAATGGTACAGTTTCAGGGCTTCAAGAAGATTGCGAAAAGTACATGGCATATGTAAAATCAGATGCCAGGTTCGCTGATACAGAATTCAAAGTAGAAGCACATGATACAATGGCATTCGCCAAGTTGCACGTAAGAGTAAAGCCTGAAATAGTGCACTCAAGCCTCCGACACATCAACCCTAAAGTCAAGACTGGTGGTTATGTTGAACCTAACGAGTTCCGAAAGGTACTTGAAGATCAACCTGAGGACACA
This sequence comes from uncultured Roseivirgaceae bacterium, assembly GCA_964350505.1. Taxonomy (GTDB): domain Bacteria; phylum Bacteroidota; class Bacteroidia; order Cytophagales; family Cyclobacteriaceae; genus Roseivirga. The sequence goes on from CAYGKL010000008.1 coordinate 33,629, forward strand.
GTTATTTTAGATGTCCGAAGTAATTATGAACATCATGTGGGCAAGTTTAAGAATGCCCTCACTTTGGATATTGAGAATTTCCGTGACTTTCCAGAGAAGGTGAAGGAATTAGATCATTTGAAAGGGAAAAAGGTGATCACTTATTGCACCGGTGGAATTAAATGCGAGAAGGCGAGTGCTTACCTTTTGGAACAAGGATTTGAGAATGTTTACCAATTGCACGGTGGCATCATTAAATATGGAATTGAAGCAGAAGGAAAGGACTTTGAGGGCAAGTGTTATGTGTTCGATAATCGCATTACTGCAGATGTAAATCATGTGAATCCATCAATTATTTCTAAATGTTACATTACTGGTGTAACCACAGACAGAATGGTAAACTGTGCGAATCCAGAGTGCAATGCTCATATCCCAATGTCGGAAGAAGCAGGCTGGTTAATGGATGGATGTTGCTCTGAGGAATGCAGACAAAACCCAAGCAGAAGACCTTACGATGGTACGGGATATTATCAGAAGAACACCAATCACTATAACCCATTGAAAGGGGTGAAAAGAGAGCCTACTCAATTAATCTAATGGCTTCAAGAAGAATCCCAGAGTCTGAATTGATCATTAATCCTAACGGTAGAATCTACCATCTCAATCTTGTGCCTGAGATGGTAGCCGATACGGTCATTGTGGTGGGAGATCCAGACAGGGTTACAAAAATCAGTACCCACTTCGATAAGATTGAACATCAAGTACACAATCGTGAATTGGTGACGCATACAGGATTGTTGGGAGGAAAGCGAATTTCCGTCATCAGCTCAGGAATGGGGACGGACAATGTTGAACTACTGATGACTGAGCTGGATGCTTTGGTCAACATTGATTTCGAAACTCGTCAAGTAAAAAAGAAGCTGAAAAAACTGAGAATCATTCGTATTGGCACATCTGGCTGTATGCAAAGCGATATACCGCTTGATGCTTTATTAGTTTCAAGAGCAGCGTTGGGCTTAGATAATCTGATGAGTTTCTATAAGCGCGAAGTACCTGATGAACTCTCTATTGTTGAAAATAAAATGCAACGCTTATTGGAGATTCCCTTCAAACCTTATTTCGCCAAGGGTTCTGAAACGCTATTCAATCTCTTTGCACCATACATGCATCATGGAGTTACCGTAACAGCGCCAGGGTTTTATGCGCCTCAAGGAAGAGAAATCAGATTAAAGCCTAAGATTACTGGATTTCTAGAAACACTAGCTAGGACTTCAACTAGCTTTGGGAGGTTCACCAACTTTGAAATGGAAACAGCAGGTTATTATGCAATGGCTGAATTACTTGGTCACGAGATGATCAGCTTAAATGCATTAATAGCTAATCGTGTAAACCAGACTTTCTCAAGCAACCACGAAGAGGTGGTAGAAGGGTTAATTCAATTGGTTCTAGAAAAGATTACTGCTTCTTAGGTTTTAAATTCCCTTGAATCAATAAGTTGAACTCAAGACAGGTCAATACGCCATTGGTAGAGTAGGGGCATGTTTTGTACAGCCTTTCTCCAAATCTATCGGTATTGGTAATTACGTCATCACCTTTGCAAACTGGGCAAGTGATCAGATCATCTTCACTGCATCGAATTGTATTGAGATAAAAGAATTTAGAATTCACATCAGCCGTAGAGCCAGATGATCTGTTGGTTCTGAATGCTTCTTCTGCTTTTTCAAGCAGGTCGAGTGTTTCTCTAGAAAACTGCCCACTGCTACCTTTCAACTCTAAATATTTATTGAGCCAGTCGATACTCTGGGAGTATTTGTTCATGTAGAAGGAGTTCTTTCCGAAGTAAAAACAAAAGTCTGCTGAAAGTACATCAATCTTTTCGAGTGAAGTCATAAACAGCTCGTCAGCTTTTATATACTGGCCAATTTCCAAATAATAGATTGCTGAATCTATAGACCGCCTTGGGTCTTCATTTTGTTGTTGGGCAAAACCATGAGAGCCAAAGCCGATAATGAATACGAGGAGTGTAAGAAATTTCTTCATGTTAGAAAATCAGACCTAAAAATAGTAAACTCTTGAAATTAAAAAGCCTCGGTTTTTTCGAGGCCTACTAACTTAACAGTATTTAACTCTTGAGTTTTAGATTTTATTGGCGGTACCTTTTTTCTTAGGTAATGCAATTTTCTTTCCTGCAAGGCTATAAATACCAAGACCGGTGGCAACAACAGCAGCTGTGAGTAATATAGTTTTCGTTTTCATTTTTTTATTCGTGATCTTCCTGTTCCAGACAATGATTGTACCAAATATGTTACAGTCGTCAGATATTGTTCTTTTGTCTTAGAAAAGTCTCATCTGTAACACACTCAACTAACGTAAAACCCCTACCAAAAGGATTCAGTTTTTTGATAAAAATTTCCATTAGTCAATTATTGGTTTTTGAGTGATCCTTTCTTTCTTATTTTCACCTTTAGATAACCTACTGAATATGAAAAAACTACTAACAATTTTGTCCTTAAGTCTACTTTGTTTGAGTGCTCAGCATTTATATGGACAGCAGGCGCCTCCTGCAATAGATACAAGAATTTACGATATAGTCGCAGACGTTTCTGCTGATAGAATCGAAGCTGACATTCGAACTTTAGCTGGGTTCGGAACTAGAAACACTTTTTCTGATACTCTTTCGGATACCCGCGGTATTGGTGC
>CAYGKL010000008.1:36407-51914 GCA_964350505.1 uncultured Roseivirgaceae bacterium
CTGGCATGGCTGGTACTATTGAAGCAGCCCGTGTTTTGTCGAAGTATAAATTTAAGAATAGTGTAGCTTTCATCGGCCTTTCAGGTGAGGAGCAAGGTTTATTTGGTGGAGCTGGATTAGCCAAATACGCCCAAGAAAATAATTGGAACATCATCGGTATTCTCAACAACGATATGATTGGAAATATCGAAGGTGTGGATGGAGTTATTGATAACCGTACTTTCAGAATCTTTTCTGAACCAACCCCTGCCAATGAAACAGATAGAGAAAGAGGAGCTAGAAGATTTACAGGAGGAGAGGTAGATGGAATTTCAAGACAACTAGCACGCTACATTCACAAGCAAGTGCTTACTTATATGCCTGAAATGAATCCCATGATGATTTATAGGTTGGACCGTTTTGGAAGAGGTGGACATCACAGACCATTTAACGATTTAGGCTTTGCGGGCGTCAGAATTATGGAAGCTCATGAGAACTATAATCGTCAGCATCAGAATATTCGCGAGGAGAATGGAATCAAATATGGCGATGTAGTAGAAGGAGTAAACTTCGATTATGCTAAAAAGCTTACAGCCGTTAACTCAATTGCTTTAGCAGGGTTAGGATGGGCGCCACCAGCACCAGAAGATGTGAGAATCGGTGGAGCAGTGAGGCCATCTACCACTTTGCAGTGGAAGCCCTCAGAAGATCCTGATGTTGCTGGCTATAAAATCTATTGGAGATTAACTACTTCACCAACTTGGGATAACTTCGTTTATGTATCCGGTACGAATGAGCATACGCTAGAAGGTATTGTTATCGATAACTATTACTTCGGAGTGGCTGCCGTAGGTAAAGATGGTAACGAATCTACCGTTGTCTTTCCATACCAGCAGATTAGAAGAAGGTAGGTCATTCATTGTCTGAATGAGATATAAAAAAGGCAGCTGAGAAGCTGCCTTTTTTTATTCACTAAAGAATACGCCTATTCTAAAAACCAAAAATGGTTAAGCTTTTAAAGTCTTCTTCAAAAATTGAACCCTCAATTTCTTCAGTTTTAATTGTTCCATAAACACTGCCATTGAATCTACTTTCCCAGAAGGAACCAACAATAATAAAATCTTTACCCATTAGTATTTTATGTTCTTTCATAAGTTGAATATCAAACTTTTTAAATAGCATGATATAGCCTTCAGCAACATGACTTTCCATGTTTTTGTTATTCACCAGCAGATTGTTTGGCATTAAAAGTATTCTAGTGTTTTCATCGCTTTTCTTAATTAAACCATCCTCTAGAAGTTGTTTGGTAAGACTTTTCTTTAAGCTTCTTAATGTTGCGCCATCTAGGTTGATGTAATCAGATACCTTTTTATTAGTGAAGATTTGCATACCCTTTCTTCCTGTGTTTATCTCCTTGTCAAAGTTTTTTTCTTTGAATAGGAGTCCATGGTCTTCGGTGGACTCTGGCATGAATACCTTAGAAAATAGGCTATTGGGTGCTAAAGATGGTTTTTCAGAAGTTAGATATGCTGCCTCTTTATATTCTGTGTTTTTAATGGCCTTGAAACTGGTAATTCTCACTCGTTTCGCTTCAAAATCAAGCGCTCCATTTTCATCTTTGGTGAGTAGGTTCATAGCGGTCTTCTGTTCGCCAAAATCAATCTGCATTGCTTTGCCTAAGGCACTCCCAGAAAAACCGTCTGCCTCAAAATCGCCTACCATAATGTACTTTTTGTCTTGCACAATTTTTCTATACTCAGATGGCTCTATGCCAAAATCATTGAGTAGCGACTGATATTTTTGGCGCTGATCACTCTTTAGATTTTTATGATTGATTTTGAGGTAATTGGGATGATATTCGACAATTATTCTTTCAGTTTTCCCCCTTAAAAGACCATCTTTTTTTGCCCAGCTTTTCAGTTTGTTTTTAAGTGATCTTAGTTCGTTGGTAGAAAGCCTCAAGCTCTTGACTTCTCTGTCCTCGGTGACCAACCAATTTCTTTTAGAAGGGGTAAATACCACCGTATTACGAGATTCAAAACCTTGCTCCTGATTCGTGTGGTTTGTTAAGCTGTCTTTGTCGGAAAGCCCATTTATTTCTGGCAAGGGAACTTTCGAGTCGATAGGCGCAGTGTTAAGCTCTAGGTCGAATAGAACCAATTGAAAAGACCTGTCATCTGGGCTAATCAACTCCAGCGGTTGATTCTTCTTTTGAACAACCGGAGTTGCTAAAGTCAATTCAGGTTCAGGTTTGTTGATGGATGCTAAATAGAGCGTTAGGGACGCTAAGATTGTAATAGCTGTTGTTGTCATAACTATTGAGTTTAAATTAATTTTTTTATACCACGGAGGGTTTGAAGTAACCGGGAGGGTAGATATAATTTGATTGACATCCTGAAGACTCAGCTCAGTTGGCAAGGATCTTACATTATCTAGAAGCGACTGTAGGTTCAACTGGCTCATAGCGTTACACATTTTAATACCCCAAGTACACGCTGTATATCGTGCCGATTATTGTCATTAAGTAGTTCTGTAAGCTTTGATCTTCCACGGCTTACTTTGGTTTTTACAGCGCCTTCTGTGCTCTTCTGTATCACCGCAATTTCCTTCATGCTAAAACCACTGATCTCGAAGAGGATAACAGCTTCTTTTTGTTTTGCAGGAAGTTTATCCAGATTTGTGTAAAGGATATTAATGTCCAATATGGTTTCCGCAGAAACTCCTTGGCTTTTTAATCTTTCATGATGATTTTCAGTTATTTCTACTTGAATACGCCTTTTACGCCATAGGCTGATGGATCTGTTTCTAGCTGCACGAATTAAATAATGCAGAAGTTGTTCTTTGTTCTGAACTTGATCGAATTTTTCAAAGGCTGATAGCAGAACATCCTGAACAAGATCTTGAACATCCATTTTTCCATAAGCCAAACTTGAGCAATAACGTAGAAACCTGTCGTGGCAGGCTTCATAGGCATTCATAAACTCATGTTGTTTGCTATTGGTCATATTCTGAAATATGAATTATCGAACCGATAGTCGCGTAAGCAGTTAAAAGGTTACATCTGGTTAAAAAAATAGGATAGCACCAATAAAGAAAGGCCATCAACTAATGGCCTTTCTTCATTGGTATTACTTTTTGTTTTCTTAATTGCCCGAACTGTCAGCGTTAGTTTTGTTAGCATGCCCTACGGTGCTAATTACTACTACTCCATTTACTGCTCTAAATCCAAGAGGAGCTCCGTCTTTCAGTACATCGATGGAGACAATTTCTTCAGGAGTAAGAACAGCAATATCTTGCCAAATTTGTCCGTCTACAAGGTAAAGGGCGGTATTGTCTCTCCCGCTGATATAAGCAATGTCTCTGATTACAATACGCCTAACACCCAATTCATTGTAAACTTTAACACCAGGAAATTTACCAGCGATTAACATAAATACATCCTGGTAATTGTGGTAATCGTTGTTGTACTGAAGGAAATTTGACTTGGAGAAGAACAATGATTCTTTCGACATATGACCTGCTCCAACTAGAGCTTCTTCGTTTCGTTCACCGGTGAGAAAAAATAACTTCACGTCAAGCTTTTGACCTTCCACTACTTTCTTAACTTCTTTTCTAAATCCTTCACCTTCAAAGATTAACTTATCCTTTTTATCAATCTTGATATTGAAGTTACCTTCTTCATCTGTTAAAGCAGATTGCTTAGATTTTTTAGCTGTGATCCTTATGTTTGCTACTGGAGTATCTTTAAAAGCAAAGACTTTTCCAGTCACAGGATTTGTTTGCCCGTGAGCTGCCACGGAAAAGAGTATCACAAGACTCAAGCAAATTATTGACCTTAATTTTCCCATACTTACAAGTTAGTGCTTTTGAGCTTCAATGTAAAGTAGATGTCTGAAATTCAGTTTATTAGGTGCTGATTGCGGATTCAGATTCACTTTATTCATAATCTTTCCACCATTCGTTTTGCGATGTTTCTAATGTAGTGAATAGTTCTCCCATGGCAGGTGTGGCAGTTGCTAAAGCTTGTTGTTTTGCGGCTTTTTCAAATCGCTCAATAGGTTCTTTCCAAGGGTGTTGGGCTAAAGAAAACCCTGCCCAATGAACAGCCATTACCTTTTTTACTTTGGCCTCTATGGCTGCTTGAACGGTTTCTTCAGGATACATATGTATCTGATGCCAGTTCTCATTGTACTGTCCGCACTCGAAGATGCCAAAATTAAATGGTCCTAGCTTTTCTCCAACCTCTTTGAAATGTTCACCATAGCCACCATCTCCACTAAAGTAGATGTTCTCACTTTCGCTTGTTATTACCCAACCTCCCCAAAGTGATTTGGCCCTGTCAGTTAATCCTCTGCCTGAAAAGTGGCGCGTAGGTGTAAATGTGATATTGATTCCCTCGAACAGAGCATCGTCCCACCAGTCGAACTCTTGAATATCAGACTTATTCACCCCCCATTTAATCAAGTGTCTGGCGCAGCCCAAAGCCACAAAGTACTGTTTGACTTTTGGCATGAGCTTTTGCATACTGTCCAGATCAAGGTGGTCGTAATGATCGTGTGTGAGTAGCATAAGATCAATTGGCGGAAGCTCGTCTATTATATCTAAAGTGTTTTCTGAAAAACGTTTGGTCTTAAAAGGTGCAATAGGCGATGCATTGGGCCCAAGCATTGGATCGATAAGAATGGTTTTTTCATTCATTCTGATCAGCAATACCGAATGTCCGAACCAGATGAACTTGGCTTTGGCCGATGGCGCTACAAATGCTTCTTGATCAAACTTTTGAATAGGAAGTGGCTTAGCAGGTTCGCGTCCTTCTTTCTCACAAAATTGCTTGTAAAGTAATTTCGGCAAGGAGAGAAAATTGATGCTCATGCTGGTTTCTTCCAAGTTCATGAAATTTCCATCTTTCCATTGAGGTGAATTGCTATATCTCTCGATCAGCTCATCTGTGAGTTTACCTCCAAATTGTTTTTTCATGCTTTCTTTGTCTTATGCATTCAAATCTAAAGGCATATCTCTCAACCTTTTTCCGGTCAATCTAAATACCGCATTAGCAATGGCTGCCCCAATAGGGCCGAGTGGTGGCTCACCAACTCCACCTGGTTGACCAGTTGTTTCTAGTAGCACAACATCTATTTCTTTCGGTGCATTCCTCATGGTAGCCATTTTATATGGGCCGTAAATGATTGGTTTCAACTGACTGTCTTCTACAGTCATTTCTTCAAACATTGCCGCACTCAAGCCCATAATAATTGAACCTTCGCATTGTGCCCGCACTTGATCGGGATTGATGACTAAACCCGGATCCATGGCACAGGTTACCTTGTGCACTTTGATCTCATCACCTTCAATAGAAACCTCTGCAATTTGTGCGCAAGGGGTATTCACGTCAGTAGAACAGGCAAAACCCATGGCTCTTCCGTCTTTCACTCCATCTTGCCAATCTGCTTTTTCAGCAGCTGCTTGAATAACACCCTTAAGTCTCTTTCCAGCTTCGGAATCATCTATTTGAGCTAACCTGAATTGAACAGGATCTTTGCCTGCTTTTATAGCTAATTCGTCCATAAAGCTCTCTATGGCGAAGGTATTGGCTAAGAGTCCGAGGCTTCTCCACCAGCTAGTAGCGAAAGGTAGTTCCACAAACCATGAGATAGCCTCGTAATTTGGTATGCCGGAATATTGAATCATGCCGCCTCTCCAAGCGCCTAAGTCTGAACCCATCAATTTGGGTAGAATAGCTGGAAGCAAGGGAGACCCAACGGCTACAGCTCCACTAGACACATTGTGCTCTAAAGCTTCGATCAAACCGTTTTCATTCAGTTTGGCTTTTAAAACGTGATGGGTTGGAGGCCTAAAACTGTCGTTCTGAAATTCTTCTTGACGATTGAAGAAACACTTGACTGGTCTGCCCACTGCTTTAGACATTAAAGCAGTCTGCACAGCATGAGGTGTATGTAACCTTCGGCCAAAGCCACCTCCCAAAAAGGTTGGGATAATATTAACTTGATCTTGACTGAAGCCCAATCGTTTGGCTACTTCCTTTCTGGTGATTTCCACCACTTGCGTGGAAAGCTTTATTTCCACACCATCCTTAGTAACAGAAGCAACTGCTCCATTCGGTTCAAGCTGAGCATGTGCACCTATTGGGCTGGAATATTCCACTGTAATGATGTCATCATCTTCCCCTAAATACTTGCCGGGGTTGCCTGACTTCTGGATGCTTGAAGCTTTGCCTTTTCCTACTTTAGTTTTCTCCACAATATCTGCGGTTTGCCATAGCTGGTTAGGTGTCCATTCTGCTTTAATCGCGTTTTTAGCATTTTCAGCTTCTTGATATGAGTTGGCGATGACACCGATAAAATCATCTTCTTTCACCAATTGAATGACACCGGGCATTTTCTCAGCTTCACTCGTGTCGGCACTTTTTAAGGTGGCATCAATGGTGTCTGGCCTGAGGACAGCCCCATAAACCATATTATCCATTTGAGCGTCCATTCCGTAAATGGGTGCTCCGGCCACTTTGTCCTTCAGATCGACTCTAGGAATTGGCTTGCCAATATATTTGTAATCCTTAACGGATCTGAGTTCTGGCGTATCAACATCTTCCCATTCAACTACCTTCGAAGCGATTTCTCCATAGGTGAATGAGTTGTTTCCATCACTGACGATTCCATTGCCAATCTGAATGTTGTCTACTGTTGTGCCGAATTGCTTAGAGGCTTCCAAGCGAATCATCTCGCGCATGGTGGCAGCCATTTCTCTTAAAGGCATCCATAGAGAAGAGATCGATGTGCTTCCACCTGTACCGAATGAATCTGTGTTACCGGAGATAGATTCGGCATGTGCAACCTTGATTTTGGCAACGTCAAAATCTAATTCATCAGCAGCAATTTGAGCCAAACCAGTAAAGGTGCCCTGGCCCATTTCAACTTTTGTTGAATGTAGAATAACTTCATTATCGATGGTTAATTCAAACCAGAGGGACGGATCTGTTCCTCCTAGGTAAGGCGATTCAACAGTATTGGCAAATTCGGTTAAATACCTTCTCCAAATAGATTTGGTGAGATAACCTGTACCTATAACCACTCCAACACCAACAGATGATCTTACTAAGAACTTCCTTCTCGACCAGCCCTTTTTCTTTTTTCCTTCTTCACTCATCTTATTAGCTGTTTTGGTTGGTTAATTCCGATGCTCTATGAATGGCTTTGCGCATTCTATAATAGGTGGCGCATCGGCATACATTGACAATGTTGTTATCAATATCCTCATCGGTGGGTGTGGGGTTGTTATTCAACAGGGCAGCAGTAGCCATCATGAAACCGGGCTGACAATAACCGCATTGTGGAACGATGTGCTCTGTCCAAGCTTGCTTCACTGGGTGGTCTTCGCTCAGCCCTTCAATAGTAGTAATCTCTTTTCCTTCTGCATATTGAACAGGGTAGGAGCATGAACGAATCGCTTGTCCGTCTAAATGTAAGGTGCAGGCTCCGCAGGCCGCTTTGCCACAGCCAAATTTGGTACCTTTGAGGTGGAGGACATCTCGAACTACCCAAAGTAGTGGTGTGTTGCCATCCACATCTACCTTTTGTGGGCTTCCATTTAATTGAAATGATATCTGCATACTATTCGTCCGTTCAAACTTTTAGGAATATAGGAAAAATGGACCAGCCAGGTTTGAAGAAAGTTTGATCAGATCAGGAAGTATTTGTCTTTGGAGTCTCTCATTCTAATTGGAACTGTCTTTATTAATTTTCATCAATCACGTACGAAAACTCAATTTTAGCACCGCTATCATAAGTGATAGAGATGATTTTACCATTCTCAAAATGATGGTTATAGTTCTCAGGAGTGCCTTGTAAAGGTCTGTAGCCGATCCAATTATTAGAATTAAAAGAGGTGAACAAATTCCTTTGTCCCATGATGAAATCCAAGGCTTGGTCAGAACGGAAATTGGGCTGGTCGTCAAAGAGGAACGATTTATTGTAGCTCCAAGTCTTGCCAAACACTTCAAGGTCTCCATTGGCACTTTCACCACCATTGCCAACATAATTGCCGTTTTCAAACCCCCATAAATAACCATTCAGTTCTTTGTAACCATTTTCTGGGAGATTGTAAGGTTGGTCTTCAAAACTGTCTACCTGAAATTCATTGTTTTGATCCAGATGATATCTATTGAATCGATAAGAATCGGTTCCCCATTCGTAACCGAATTTGCTTTCAGCACCATCTATTCTGTCTTCAGTATAAAAGAAAAGTGCTTCAGTGATTCTGTTTTGATTGTCATAAGTGAAGTCTACACTCTGGAAAAATTGCCTTTCGCCCTCCGCGTTTAAATCATAACGGGAATAAGAGGTAAACCTGGAACCATCATGATCAAGTAAATAACTACTTGTCATAACTCCCTCCGAATTGAAGCTATGTATTTCGGTAATGAAATCACCTTCAATCAAAGGTGTTTCATCTTGATTGTTACCTGAGCAACCGATAATGAAGCACAGGCTGAGAAGTAGAAAAGCTCTTTTGACCATGACCTTATATTTAATTTGGAGAATCTACAATTAAGCAAAAATAGGGCTGGTTATCAACGTATTAGCAGTTTTTTTGAAGTAGGCCAATACAAGGTTAAAAAACTAAACTTGAAAATATATTTGTTCTACAAGAATAGAGATAATATATTTGTTCTATGTTTGTAGATATTAAACTATGAAAGGTAAAGGAAACTATATAGGAGAGTTGGAAGAGCTGGTGCTTCTTCTGGTCGGTATACTGAGGGATGACGCTTATGCCGTGTCGGTTTTGAAGGAAATGAAAGACCAAACGGGCAGGGAGTTGAACATCAGTGCCATTCACGCGGTGCTGAATCGACTGGAAGAAAAAGGCTGGTTGTTTTCCGACATGGGCGGAGCCACCGAAGAAAGGGGAGGTAGAAGAAAACGCTTCTATCACCTGACCGCTGCTGGTAAAGCCATGCTCGATGATGTTAAATCTCAGCGCGATCAGCTGTATGGTCAGTTGCCAACTGGTATTTCTTACTCATTCTCTTCATGAGTAAAAATTCAAAAAATATACCTCCAAAATGGGCAGACCGACTTTTGAGCTGGTACTGTAACCCCAAATTGCTTGAGCAAATCCAAGGAGATGCACATGAACTTTTCAATTGGAGAGTAGAGGAGGAAGGGTTGAAAAAGGCGAAGCGGTCATTCGTCTGGGATGTTATCCGACTCTTTCGCTGGTCAAATATTAGGCGAACAAAAAAACAAGGTCATAAACTTAATCAAACTGCAATGTTCAAAAACTACTTTAAAATCGGTCTTCGCAATCTTTGGAAGCAGCGCATGCCTTCCCTGATTAATGCCTTAGGATTGTCACTTGCCATAGCTTGTTGCTTGGTTGCTTATCAGTTTTCTGAGAAGGATTTTATTGTAGATAAGTTCCATGAAAACAAGGATAGAATTCACTTAGTCACGCCAATTCGCCTTGTTGAAGGTACACCTTGGCGCTATGCAAAAACCAAAGCACAGATTGCTGATTTAATTCCAGATAACGTGGTTGGAATAGAGTCAATAACCAGGTACTATTCTGGTTATGGCAGAGTTAAGGTGCGTGAAAATACTTTTCTAAGTTCAATTGCCTTTGTAGATCCTAATTTCTTTGATCAGTTTACTTTTCCAGTAAAGCTTGGTGAAGAAAACCCTTTGAAAGATCGCAGTGGTGTGGTTTTAAGTGAGTCATTTGCTAAGCGGCTTTTTAATACGGAATACCCAATAGGGAAAGCACTCACTATAAGTTTAAATGGCATCGAGCAGGAGTTCATAGTTTCTTCAGTCATTGAAGATAAGCAGCATGAGTCCAATCTTGATGTCAAAATAATTGTCAATTACCAGAGCATGCCAGCATTGAATGAGCTTATTGGAGATGCCACCTATGTTTTTGTAACTATTCCTGAGAATGTATCTGTAGCGACTGTATCTAGTGGAATGGAGTCATTGATCAGCCTAATTCCTGAAGAAGACGCGAGGGCTTACAAGACGATTAACTTAGCTCCATTTACCAGCTTAATGGACTTAGGCACTAGTCTAATAGACACTTTTGCTTATGGCATTAGTTACAATGGTATTATGGTGATTGGAGGAATAGCCTTATTCATGCTAATCCTTGCTACTTTTAATTATATCAATATCTCAACAGCAATGGCCATGAGCCGGGTAAAAGAGATTGGCATTAGAAAGGTGATAGGAAGCAATAGACTTCAATTAATTTTTCAGTTCCTGATTGAGAACTTTATACTATGCTCGGTTTCATTGATACTAGGTTTATTGCTAGCCACGGGGTTCTTTCTACCTTGGTTTAATTTGGTGGCCGGTGAGTCATTCTTTATTGACGTTTTCAATAACCATAGAATCATAGTATTTCTTGGGGGGCTGCTTTTCTTTATTACTGTCAGTTCAGGAATATATCCCGCATATGTAGCGGCAAAGCTACAACCGACAGCCATTTTCAAAGATGCCTCAAGCTTAAGAGGCAAGAAGAAACTCACAGGTGTTCTGCTTACGGTACAACTCACTCTGGCCTTAATTACAGTGGTAAATGCGCTTATGTTTATTTATACAGAGCAAGATCATAGAGCCAGAGATTGGGGCTTTGAGCGAACCGGTAGATTAGCTATTTCTAATATCCCGAATACGGATTTTAACGTCTTACGCAATGAAATAGAGGGATTGGCGGCTGTAGAAAGTGTATCTGGTAGTTATGGAGGGATTACTTACTTGGGAGGATTATCAAAAGTTAGTTATAACGGTCGCAAATCGCCAGTTAGAATTACTCTAGCAGAAGCAGGTTACGCTGAAACCATAGGCTTCAGACTTCAGAAAGGGAGGTTTCTCGATGCTGATCGAATTGAGGATAAGAACAAGTCGATAGTAGTTAATAGTACCTTTTTAAGGTATACGGGCATCGATAGTTTGAATTCAAAGGTAATGATTGATAGCAGCGAATTTATCGTGGTAGGGGTCATTAGTGATTTTACAAATAGTGGATTTTCACTTAGAACTCTTCCATGTGCTATTAGGTTAGGCGATGAGCAGAGCTTTGATCACTTAACGGTGAAAGTAAGGGATGGAAGTGAAGAGCAGGTGATGTCCAGAATTCAATCAGTCTTCGGAACAATTGCAGACAACAAGGCCATTTTGACTCCAATGGAGAATGTAATGGATAACTTCTTTACGGAGAGCAAAAGAACTCAAAACCTAATGGTGTTCAGTGCAACTATTACGCTCTTTCTAGCAGCTATGGGAATCTTCGGTTTGGTGTCCATTAAAATCAAACACAACATAAAACTCTTTGGTATTAAGAAGGTACTTGGCGCAGGTATGAAACACCTTTACAAGGATATTTACAAGCCGTTTTTAGCTATTTTCATTTCAGCCTTTGTAATTGGCGGAGCAGCATCTTCGGTCCTTGTTACACCAATACTTGATATGATACATTCTCAGTTCCCCGATTTTAACCTGTGGGTTTTGCTTATCGGTATTATCATACTCGTGGCGGTGGTAGTGTTAACTATAAATACCCAAGTTCAAAAACTGGTTCGGCTTAATCCTGTAGATACCTTAAGGAATGAGTAGCAACTCAAATAGACCTCCCAAATGGGCAGATAGGTTCCTGGCACTCTTCTGCAATCCGAAGTTATTGGAACAATTGCAAGGTGATGTGCATGAGCTTTTCTATTGGCGATTAGAGGACAAGGGTTTCAGACGAGCAAAATGGTCATTCGTCTGGGATGTGATTCGCCTCTTTCGCTGGTCTAATATCAGAAGAACAAAAAAACAAGGTCAAAAACTTAATCAAACAGCAATGTTCAAAAACTATTTCAAAATCGGTCTTCGCAATCTTTGGAAGCAAAGGTTACCCTCTACCATCAATGTCATTGGTCTTTCATTGGCCATAGGTTGTTCAATTGTAGTCTTCAAATTTGTGGAACTCAACTACGTAAAGGACAATTTCCATGAAAATGGAGAAGACATATTCTTGGTCACGCACTGGGAAGAGTTAGAGTCAAACAAGGGGAGGAATGGCGCCACAGATAATCAGTTGACAAGAGAGGTGCTCAATTCAGTACCTGGCATTAAAGCCTCAACCCGATACAATTCCATGCAATTGGAGTCAAGGGCTGGAAAAACCGTCAATGCGAACCGAACCTTTTTTGTAGACCCATCTTACCTAGATATTTTCAGTTTTGAATTGCTCGCTGGCAACCCCAACACGCTCAACTCAATGGATCAAATCGTGATAGATGAAAAGACATCATCTTGGCTTTTTGGAGAAGAGTCGGCATTAGACCAAACCATAGAGCTAAAAATAGGAGGGGAATGGAAAACCTTTACTATTGGGGCGGTTTTTAAAGACATACCGCAAAACTCTAGTTTGCAAATAGACATTCTCATGAACTATCAGGTGTATGAGCAAAACACCCAAGGCAGAGAAAGTTGGAATACGAACTTCTTTATTCAGCGGCAAAGCGGAGTGCAAGAGGCCACAATTCTCGAGGCGATGGACAAACTTTTGCCACTTTATAACAAAGAAAATGAGGATGGCGCCTATTCTTACTTTGAACTTGAGCCTTTGAGCACCATGGCTAATAATGCCTATGAAATCAACAATACAGTAGGTAAAGGACCAATCATTGCCCCAATCCTTCTGCTTTCGGCCATTGCTGTTTTTATGCTTTTGCTTTCTACTATCAATTACATCAACATTTCTTTAGCTATGATTATGAAGCGGTTAAAGGAGATTGGTGTGAGGAAAATTATTGGAAGTCCGCGGAGGCAATTGGTTGTGCAGTTTCTAACGGAGAACCTTCTCTTATGCTCGCTATCCATTCTGATAGGATTGCTGCTCGCTCAAGCTATTTTCCTTCCAGGCTTTAATCAGATTGCAGGCACTAGCTTCAAACTCAATTTATTAGGTCATCAGAATTTCATATTCTTCTTAATTGGGCTGCTTGTTTTCATTACCATGGCTTCAGGCCTTTACCCAGCCATTGTGGCCTCTTCTTACAAACCCATTAGCATTCTTAGAAAATCTAATAAAGAGACTGGTAATAAATTGCTCAGCAATATTTTCCTCACTGTTCAAATGATCTTGGCCTTGGTTACCATTGTGGCGGCAGTCATGTTTGTTAACACCATCCGTGTGAATGAATCTTTAGACTGGGGCTACGATCAATACGATAAACTCTCTTTGGTTATTCCAGGGACTGAATATAAAGGAGCCTTTAGAGATATTTTGGAAGCCAACCCGAACATTTCTCAATTGGCTGGAACGCAATCTAATATTGGCCAAGCATTAAATGGTATGCAATTTCAGAATGGGGAGCTGAAAAGCTATGCAGAGTTCTTTTCAGTAGGTAGCAATTACCCTGAAGTATTGGGGCTGCAATTGGTTGCAGGTAGGTTATTTAATGAAAACCTAGCCAGTGATTTAGACAAAGCACTTATTGTGAACGAATCGTTTTTGGAGCAATTTCAGCTAGAATTCAATCCTGATGGCACCATCATTAGACAAGACACGGTCGACTATACGATTATTGGTGTGGTGGAAGATTATCATTATTGGAACCCTGGTCAGCGCATTAGAGGAGCAGCCATGCGGGCCATTCCAGCTAGTGAATTCTCTGGGTATTTAATGGCGATGAATAAAGGCGATATCTTCAAGCAAAGAGATCAGATCCAGGCGGAGCTGCAGGAGATAGTAAAAGAAAAGACAGTCTATGTTGCTGTGCAAGAGATGATGTTTGAGAACTTTTACGATGAAATGAAAGGAGTTAGAAATATCATCATGTTTACTGCATCTATGGCCGTTCTATTAGCCGCCATGGGACTTTATGGCTTGGTGAACATTAATGTCTCTAGCCAGATTAAGGAATTTGGTATTCGAAAAGTGCTTGGGGCCTCAGGTTTTGGCTTGGCCAAAATTGTAGTGATGAAATTCAAGTATGTTTTGCTCCTTGCGATTTTGATTGGCTCCCCAGTTGCTGTCCTTTTGGTAAGCGCATTGATCGGTAATATCTATGCTTACGTACCCAATGTTGGGGTAGTCCCTTTGGCTTTAGCCACGCTCATTTTAATTTCCGTAGCCTTAATTACTTTTAGCTTTCAGATTCAAAAAGTAAGAAGAATGAACCCCGCAGAAACCTTGAGAACGGAATAAGAGTCAAAGCTTGCTCATACCAACTCCATAAAAAAAGCCCATCATTCAACTATGGTGGGCTTTTTTGGTTTAACGACCAACTAAAATGAGTATGCCTGCCTGACCGATAGGCAGGCGCCCTAGTTGCTGGAAGCACCCAAGTAACCTATTTGCATTGTCATATCAGATGGCTCAGTTCGCATAATCATTTTTAGTGTCTGTTACCCACAGTTAAGCTATGTTCAGTTCGTTGTTAAGAAGTTCAACTTTGAAGTTGACTTTTGCCTTTAAAGCTTCGAAAACTTTCAGAATGGTTTCAATGGTTACGTTTTTGGCGTTATTCTCAAGCTTCGAAATTTGTGATTTCCTCACACCAATTAGCTCTCCAAGTTGCTCTTGAGTTAAGTGACGTTCCTTGCGAGCAGTCTTGATCATATCTCCTATGAGTTCGAGTTTGAGTTCAAATTCATATTGATCTCTTCGAGGGGTTCCGATCTTACCGATTAGTAAATCCTGGGCTTCATCTAAAGTGTATGATTTCATTTTCATTTCTTTTTTCGTTCAAAGTATTCAGTCCTGATTTGTTCGGCTTTCTCAATCTCTTTCGGACTAACCTTATCCGTTTTTTTGACGAAACCATGAGTTCCACAAACCAGTGTCATTTGGTTGTTCTCCTTGTCCCAAAAGGCAAGAACCCGATATTGAAGTCCTGCGTACTTGGTTCGGAATTCCCAAATGTTCTGATTTAGCCTTTTTGAAAAGCTTGGGATCATTCAAGATTTGAGCTTTACGAATATTGTAGAATATCTTATCCTGAACTTTATCATTTTGGTTTTTGATAAATTCGAATGCCTCCTCTAATAATTTGACCTCAAACTTTTTCTCCACTAGATCAACATTATATAATACAATACAAAGTTATAAAAAGTTTCAATAAAGGGAAACTTTAGTCCATGAATGATTTGAAGTAATGAAGGTTAACCTTACAAACAGTTCGTGGCGATACTCCAAGTTCAACCTTCTCAAACGTCTCTACCAGCTTTTGCCCATCTACAAGTTCAATTTGTGGTGCTCCATCTCGATTGGCTTCATTTATTGAGTCATTTGAAAATGTTCCAGTTGTCAATGTGGCCAGTATCTTTCTAATAATTGTGGATAACGTTAAATATATGAATTGTAGCTGAATAGAAAGTGATGAACTTTCAATTTACCACAACACCAAATCGGAGATTTGGCACCCTCACAAGTGACCACAAACCTATGATAACCAACTGAACCAGCTATGATTTCATATATAGTGTGTGTGCCCAGCATGGGCATCTGGTATCGAAGATACCA
>CAYGKL010000009.1:0-3390 GCA_964350505.1 uncultured Roseivirgaceae bacterium
CATCAAAATGTTCCGCACCTAGTTCTTGAGTTTTCTTTATATAATCAACCAGCCTGGCCTTCTCGGCTTCAAAATCCCTTTCATCCGCTATAATGAATTGCGGAGCAGTTCTGAGGTTCCTCTTATATGGCGCATCACCAACGACACCTTTTTTTACAAAAGCTTTCAGCATAAACTTCATAAACCCGTTTGGTGCTTTGTGCTTGTCAGTGTAAACCATTTCATAGGCTACACAACAATGTGCGAACATTTGAGCCGCATTCATTTTACCCCAAAGCGGTTTACTGTCCGCGCTGAGCTGATTAATTCTGGCTATACTTTCAGCTGTAGATGCTGGCAGGAAGATGTTTTTCATGGTTGTTGTTTTGAGTTTCATCATTATAAAGATCAAGAGCATAAAGATTAAATGAAAGGAATTTGTGAATTAGGCATTATTTCAATGTTTGTCTATTTATCCTAAAGACTTGGAACGTGTCATTAATAACCATTAGACGGCATAACATGAAGAAGAATATTCTTGGCAAGGAAGTGAGCTCAGTTAAAACTGTAGGTTTAATTAATGGCAGTACCGAATTCAAGGAGAACGATACGTTAGTGCTCTTCGGTCAGATTAAAGATTTGGAACGAATGATGAACAATGAAAAAGGCTAAGAATAATTTCCTTAGCCTTAAAATACTACTTCTTAACTGCGCTATTCTTCTAAATCACTTGTTCTGACTTTTCTCATAATACTCCATCGCCTCTGGCAACTTGGCATTGAGGCGCTCAATGCGCGTTTCGTGAGAAGGGTGTGTGGAAAGAAATTCTGGTGGTGCTCCCCCGCTACCGGCAGACATGCGTTCCCAAAAAAATGGTGCCTCTGAGGGGTTATAACCAGCAATAGCCATAAAGATGAGTCCAAGTTCATCGGCTTCAGATTCATGCTTTCTTGAGAAAGCCAGCATACCCAATTGAGAACCCATACCCACTGCTTGAAAAACCAACCTTTGACTAAGCGTTGGATCTTGTCCTAAAGCTGCAGCTCCAAGTGACAAACCAACCTGTTGAGCATATGCACTATTCATACGCTCTTGACCATGTTTAGCAATGGCATGAGCAACCTCGTGTCCCATTACAACTGCTACTCCTAGTTCATCCTTACAAATCGGCATTATACCGGTATAAAAAGCTACTTTTCCACCTGGCATAGCCCAAGCATTCACTGTAGTATCGTTATCAATGAGGTTAAACTCCCAATTGAACCCTTCTAAAAGATCTGATTGCCCATTATTGGAAAGGTAAACTTCAACAGCCTTTTGAATTCTGGTACCTGCTCTTTTTATAATCGCAACTTGCTCCACATCTTTTGATAATACTACAGAGTCCATCACTTGCTTGTATGCATCAGCACTCATAGCGACCACTTGTTGATCACCAATAAGGCCAGTTAATTGTCTTCTCCCAGTAATTGGCACTGTAGTACAAGCCCAAGCTGTTGCCACAACTAGAATTATTATGATGCTTAAACGCGATTTAGAATTTGTTTTCATCCTTGTTTATATCTTTAACTTGTCAAAGTTGAGCAATCTTAATAGGTTGTCAAAAGACAAGTGTATTTTAAATTTTATTATCAATTTAAAATGCTGAAAAGTTCCGACACTAAAACTACTTTATGAAAATTATTGCCATCGGCAGAAACTATGCTGCTCATATAGCCGAACTTAACAATGAAAAGCCCAGCCAACCTGTGGTATTCATGAAACCTGACACTGCACTGCTCCGCAACAATGCTCCTTTTTACTATCCCGAATTTTCCAAGGACATCCATTTTGAAGTAGAATTGCTAATAAAGATCAATAGAGAGGGTAAATACATTGATCAGAAGTTTGCTCACAAATATTATACTGAAATAGGCATAGGCATTGACTTTACGGCAAGGGATTTGCAGACAGAGTGCAAAGAGAAAGGTCTGCCATGGGAAATTGCCAAGGCTTTCAATGGCTCAGCTCCTGTATCTGAATTTGTGGGTAAGGAACAATATGACCTGAACAATTTAAATTTCTCCTTGAATCAGAATGGCCTGCAAAAACAAAATGGAAATACCAGTTTAATGCTTTTTCCATTCGATGAGATAGTGGCATATGTTTCTAAATACTTTACATTAAAGAAGGGTGATATTATATTCACAGGAACTCCGGCAGGTGTGGGACCAATAGCTATTGGAGATAAGTTGGAAGCATTTATTGAAGGAACAAAACTATTAGAGGTTGAGATTAAATAAGAAGTACTTTTTGTGGATTATTCTCATGGTGTTTGGGCTGTCAGCTCAAGCTCAGTATGACAATATTGACAAAGGATATTTTCAGTTCCCTATTCAACCTGAGAAGGTTAACTACCTCAGTGGCAACATGGGCGAACTCAGAGCCAGCCATTTCCATGCAGGGTTAGATATAAAAACTGAAGGTAAGCAAGGCTTAGCGGTCTCTTCAGCTGCAGAAGGCTATGTAAGCCGAATTCGGGTAAGCGCTGGTGGTTATGGTAATTGCATATATATTCAGCACCCTAACGGTACCTCAACCGTTTATGCCCACCTCAGGAACTTTAATGAAGTTCTCGCTCAATATACATTAGAGGAACAATACAAAAGAAAGTCTTTTGAAGTGAACATCTTTCCAAAAAGGAATGAGTTACCTGTTAAAAAAGGAGAGCTAATCGGTTACTCAGGTAATTCAGGTTCATCCAGCGGACCGCATTTACATTTTGAGATCAGAAGTAGCAACCAAAAGGTGCTTGATCCACTTCGAATTGGATTTTCTCAAATCAAAGACAACATTCCTCCAGCTTTAGAAAGGCTCGCTGTCAAGTCAGCCAATATTAATGCTAGAGTAAATGAACAGTTCGGAAGGTTTGAATTCGACCTGAGACAGAAAAAAGCCAATGGACTGAATACCGATACGATTCTTGTATCGGGTAAAATTGGTCTTGAACTCTATGCCTATGATCAACTCAATGGCGCTTCAAATCGAAATGGTATTCCAATCTTTGATGTTTTTGTAAATGACGAACTTTACTTTAGCCAGAACATTGATAGTATTGATTTCGCCTTACAAAAAAACATCCTTATCCACACCAATTATCAAGCTCAGCGTGAAGGGAGAAGAAGGTTTAACAAACTTTATGTGGACGATGGAAATCCGCTAGACTTCTACTCAAAAAAGAAGAACAATGGATTCTTAAACATAGGACCTGGTGAGATCAAGCATGTGAAAATAGAAGCCGAAGATGCTTATGGTAATCACAGCGAAGTAGCTTTTGTTTTGAAGGGTATTCAATCAGCAGAATGTATTTCAGAGAAAATTCAAGTTAAAGACAATGGCTATTCGGTAGATAATACGCTCATGCTCTTTCAG
>CAYGKL010000009.1:3490-40012 GCA_964350505.1 uncultured Roseivirgaceae bacterium
AATTCAAGTTAAAGACAATGGCTATTCGGTAGATAATACGCTCATGCTCTTTCAGCCTAGAGACTCTCTAAATAACAACATCACAGTATACAATCAAAAAGGATCTCAGGTACTTGCACCAGCCTATTACAATGATGAGCAGAATGTTTACCTCTTAGATTTAAGAAAAGTATTACCTCGTGAGGTGGTCTTCAAAGACGGCAGCAAACAGGAACTTGACTTCTCAGACAGGGTGCCTGCTGCCAGTGATCACTCCTTTCTAGCGGATACTTATTCCTTAAAATTCTCCAAAACCACCTTATTCGATACCATTTATTTTCGGGCCAAGCACTCTGTTGATGAAAAAACTCAACATGATGTATTTGAAATCAGTGATGACATTTACCCGCTCAAAGGAGGAATCATCGCAGAAATTGAGCTACTGGGTAAATATGATTCACTAGAGCAATATCATGTCTATTCCATAGATAACCCAAGGAATCCTGTCTTTGCAGGTGGTTCCATCAACAACAATAAATTGAGTTTTAATATTTATGGTTTTGGAAAATACACTCTAATGAAAGACTTGACACCTCCGACAATCAAAAAAAGAAGTATCGAAAACGACATAATTAAGCTAAACATTGGTGATGAACTTTCAGGGATTAATAACTTTGAAGCCAAGTTGAATGGCAAGTGGATTTTAATGAACTACGAGCCAAAATTGAATTTACTATGGTCTGAATTGCTAGATAAAAACAAACCTCTAAAAGGAGAGTTTGAATTGAAGGTAGCAGACAATGCCGGAAACGAATCAATTTATAAACTAAACATCGAATAAAATGAGCTTAAAAGTAGGTGATAAAGCACCAGCATTCGAAGGAATAGACCAAGACAGTAATTACATTAAACTCTCCGATTTCTCTGGAAAAAAATTGGTGTTATACTTTTATCCAAAAGATAGTACACCTGGCTGCACTGCCCAAGCATGCAATCTAAGAGACAACTACCAAACATTATTGGATTCGGGTTTTGCAGTAGTTGGCATCAGCTCTGATTCGCCTAAAAAGCATCAGAATTTCATTAATAAATTTGATCTCCCCTTCCCTCTTATAGCAGATGAAGACAAAAGCATTCATGAGCAGTTTGGCACATGGGTAGAGAAACAAATGTATGGCAGAACGTATATGGGCACTGCAAGAACTACCTTTGTCATGAACGAAGCTGGCGTGATCGAAGAAATCATAGAGAAAGTGAAAACCAAAGATCACACAGCTCAGATTTTAAAATAATTTTTCGAAAATAAATAATACTAAAAGTGAGTAAAAAGAACATTCAAGAACTTGAGCGAATTGCCTCTCAGGTAAGGCGTGACATTGTGCGCATGGTGCACGGTGCAAGTTCTGGTCATCCAGGTGGGTCATTAGGCTGTACCGATTTTTTGGTGGCTCTGTATTTCAATATAATGAACAGAAAGGATGGTTTTGACCCGAATGGTAAACATGAAGACCTTTTCTTTCTTTCCAACGGCCATATCTCCCCTGTTTGGTACAGTGTATTGGCAAGGTCTGGTTACTTTGAGGCAAGTGAATTAGCCACTTTTAGAAAAATCAACTCGAGAGTTCAGGGACACCCTGCTACTGAAGAAGGATTACCAGGAATTAGAATTGCCTCAGGCTCTTTAGGTCAAGGCCTTTCTGTAGCATGTGGCGCTGCACAAACCAAAAAACTTAATAAAGAAAGTAATTTGGTGTTCGCACTTATGGGCGATGGTGAATTAGAAGAAGGTCAAGTTTGGGAAGCTGCTATGTATGCAGCCCATCATAAAATTGATAACCTCATTGCTACGGTAGATGTTAATGGGCAGCAAATTGATGGCCCAACAGATGAAGTAATGTCACTTGGCGATTTACGAGCCAAATGGGAAGCTTTTGATTGGCACGTTATCGAAAGTAAGGGAAATGATATGGGTAGCTTAGTAGCTAGCTTAGAAGAAGCTAAATCACTTACTGGAAAAGGCAAACCCATTATGAACTTGATGCATACTGAAATGGGCTATGGGATAGACTTTATGGTAGGCACTCACAAATGGCATGGTATTGCTCCAAACGATGAGCAACTTGCCGCTGCACTGGCACAACAGGAAGAAACTTTAGGCGACTACTAATTCAGCAAACATGACAAAATTTACTTATACCAAAAAACAAGACACAAGATCCGGTTTCGGTGCTGGTTTGACTGAACTTGGTAGAACCAACCCCGATGTGGTTGCTCTTTGCGCTGACTTAGTTGGTTCGCTCAAAATGCAAGACTTTATCGATGAAAATCCTGAGCGATTCTTTCAGGTAGGAATTGCTGAAGCCAATATGATGGGATTAGCAGCTGGAATGACAATTGGTGGCAAAATTCCTTTTACTGGAACCTTTGCCAACTTCTCAACTGGGAGAGTATACGATCAGATCAGACAATCCATTGCCTATTCAGATAAGAATGTAAAGATTTGCGCATCACATGCTGGACTCACATTAGGCGAGGATGGTGCTACGCATCAAATCCTTGAGGATATAGGCATGATGAAGATGTTACCTAACATGACTGTGATCAACCCTTGCGATTATAACCAGACCAAGGCAGCAACTATTGCTATTGCAGACCATCACGGTCCAGTTTATTTAAGATTCGGAAGACCTAAGGTGCCAATCTTTATTCCTGAAGATCAGAAATTTGAGATTGGAAAAGCTTTACACCTGATTGAAGGCTCAGATGTTACAATTTTAGCAACAGGTCATTTGGTTTGGGAAGCGATAGAGGCAGAAGCTGTTTTAGCTGCGGAAGGTATCAGTGTGGAGGTGATTAATATTCACACCATTAAACCATTAGACGTTGAGGCAGTATTGAAATCAGTGGCCAAAACTGGTTGTGTGGTTACAGCCGAAGAACACCAAATGAATGGAGGCCTTGGTGATAGTATAGCGCAAACATTGGCATTGAACCATCCAGCTCCACTGGAAATGGTAGCAGTTAATGATTCATTCGGAGAAAGCGGAGTGCCAGAAGAACTGATGAAGAAATATGGCATTGATGCTGAAAATATCGTCAGCGCGGTAAAAAGAGTGATAAAAAGAAAGTAAGAATACCACTCTAATCTTTGAAAAGCCTTGATTTAACAATCAGGGCTTTTTTGTTATTCAACTAAAGATTCCTTTCAATTATCGAAGAATTTTAAAGTCTTTGGTTCCCCTCCCCATCTTTGATCAAAAAAATTGATAGATGAAGAATGTAAGAGTTTTATTAGTCGAAGATGACTTGATCACTTTAAAAGTTTACCAAAGAATATTAACCCAATGGGGTTATGAAATTAACTATGCGAATGATGGCTATTTAGCCTTACAGATGCTTGAGGATCAAGCTTATGATCTTCTGATCACCGACAATCAATTGCCTTTTATGAATGGTATTGAATTGATCAACCGAGTCGCAAAGAGACATCCTTCTTTGAACATAATATTGTTAAGTGGTGAAGAAATGGAGAATAGAAATAATTTAAATTTTACGTCCCTCATCAAGCCTATTATGCCGGAATTCTTAAGGTTTCAAATCGAGAGAACTCTTAACCCTCAACTTATAAAACAATCAGCTTAAGGTATATACTTGACTAAGAAAATTGGTTGATCATGATAGTCAAATTGCTTAACTAGCTCATAACCAGATTCTGGCAAATCATCTAAATAAGAAAAATAGAATCCGGAGGAAAATGATTCGGCTTGGTAAAGTATATCCCCCCTATCTCTTTCCAGATAAAACACAATACTTAGAGACATTCGCACATCGCCTAACCTATGTAAGGGTTCACCCTTTGTTATTTCAGCCAATTCAATACCCAATTCCTTATCCTCAGCTGCGCCAGTAGTTTTCTCTCTGGTTTGTAGTACTATGAATGAAAAAACCAATCTTAGCACACAAAAGAGTCCTAAGATCACCAGATAAGACCTTACCTTTTTCTTCAAAAGAAACATCAGAAGAACTACTAATAAGGTGACTCCCAAAACAGTTATGAAGACAAGATTATCAACCTGCTCTAGTTGTTGAAGGAAAGGTAAAATCGAAAATCCAAGAATCAGGATTGTCAACAATATAATTGACAATATGCGCAGATACTTATCCTTCCAATATGTCTCAGATCTTACAAAAAGATAGACAATAACGATACAAGCAAATGGAAAAACTGGATATATATACCTAGATCTACCCTCCGATGACAACCAGTAAACAAGCACATTGAAACCGAAAATCAGAAGGGAGAACCAAATAAATCTGTTCTCTTTTAATTTATGAATGTTCCCTTTTGTGAAAATTAGAGGAAGCAGTAGCGTTGCAGGAAGTAGGTTTTTCAGGTTGTCTAAAGGAAAAGTTATGAGGTGGCTAAACCATTCCTTTATACCTCCTCCAGCTGCTTTATCTGCAGACTCAGAGTAAAGTGTAGCCCACCAACCACTCACCTCTTCAAACTGACTATACTTATAAAAATAGCCTACTAGTACAACTAGGAAAACCAAAACACCTAAAACGTGAGCTAAGGAAAAGAGCCTTTTAAAATCCTTGCTCCAAATAAAATACACCAACAAACTAATGGCAGTATATGGCAAAGAGCTCAATCCTTTAGTAAGAAAACCAATGGCCGTAATCAGATAAACAGATATGAATAATAGATAATATTTTTTTTGCTCTCCAAAATGATAAATAAGGAAAAGAGAAGTTCCAGTGATGAAGGCATAGAATAGGTCTATTTCCCCTAAAGTGCTGAAGTATACCAGTATATCTGCACAAAGCAAGTAGCTAAAAGAAATCAGAACAGCCTGAAAATGATTTAGATACCGCTTGCTAAAATAAAATGTAGCACAACCCAAAAGCAGATGGCTTAAGACAGAAAAGAAGCGTGTTGCAAATTCAGTCTGCCCAAAAATCTTATATGAGAGAATCAGCACCCAATTGTAGAATGGAGGCTTTCGTAAATATAAATCTCCAGTTTGTGTGGGAACCCAAAGATTGTCTCTATGAATCATTTCTAAGGCAATCAGACCTCTTCTGGGCTCCTCAAGAAACAACGGATAAATTCCTAATTGGTAAAAAAAAGCAAAGATGAGTAGGCCTAAAAAAAAACAGAGATAGTTTTTTTCAAATTTTGTAAATCCTTCTAGACCAGACATTCATCAAAACTAATAGATAAGCACAATTGGTTATGCAGAACTTGATTAATTTCGCGTATGAATTCGAAGGAAATATTCTTAAAGCATCTTGCTCAAACCTCTCCTTCTCCTCTCACCATAGATGTGAGCCATGCAGAGGGCACTTATATTTTCGATAAAAGCGGTAAGAAATACTTTGATTTGATTTCTGGTATTGCAGTAACGAACATTGGGCACAGACATCCAAAAGTTGTTAAGGCCATTAAAGATCAACTGGATCAATACATGCATGTAATGGCTTATGGTGAGTTCATTCAAAATCCACAAAACGCTTTAGGCCAAGAACTTGCCAAACTTCTTCCTGAGTCATTAAACTGTTCATATTTTGTAAACAGTGGTACCGAAGCCATAGAGGGAGCCCTGAAATTGGCTAAAAGGGTAACAGGAAGAACTGAGATTGTGTCTTGTCACAAATCATATCATGGAAGTACACATGGCTCATTGAGTGTGTCGGGCAATGAAACCAAAAAATATCGATTTAGGCCACTTCTCCCTGATGTTAAGTTTATCCATTTCAACAGCATAGAAGATTTACAAATAATTACGAATAAAACTGCTGCGGTATTAATTGAGGTCATTCAAGGGGATGCAGGAGTAAGAATAGGCTCTCAAGAATTTCTTAATGCCGTGAGATCTAAATGCGATGAAACTGGCGCTCAGCTCATTTTTGATGAGATTCAAACTGGCATAGGCCGGACTGGTAAAATGTTTGCATTTGAGCATTATGGAGTAATTCCGGATATTCTCACTTTGGCAAAAGGCTTGGGTGGAGGAATGCCCATAGGTGCATTTATTTCCAGTAATGATAAAATGAACATCTTTACTCATGACCCAATTCTAGGTCACATCACAACCTTTGGCGGACACCCAGTAAACTGTGCTGCTGCGGTGGCTAACCTAAAAGCAATTCAAGACGAGAATCTCCTAAAAGAGGTTGAATACAAAGGATGGAAACTGGAGAAAGCTCTTTCTCATCCTTCTATCAAGGAAATCCGAAGAAAGGGATTAATGCTGGCCATAGAATTTGAAAGTGCCGATTTAGTACAAAAAATCGTATTGAAATGTCTTGAAAAAGGGATTATCACTTTTTGGTTTCTCTCTTGCCCCGAAAGCTTTAGGTTGGCTCCTCCAATAAACATCTCTAATAAAGATATTGAGGAAACTGGTCAGCTCATCTATCAGGCAATTGCAGAAAGTATCTAAACGAAAAAACCACCATGATGTCATTGTGGTTCTTGAATTTCTTGACTAAACTAATTTTCTTAATTAGGCAACATAGTACCCCCGTAGTCGCTTTGCTTTAATATTTTTACTTTTTCTCCTCCCATTACAACATAATCAACTCTAAACTTTGCCATATCTTGGATACTTCCATAACATATTAAAAGTTGAGCCTCACAGCCAATAGTAATGCACTTTTCAACTTCCTGATCTCTAATAGCAATATTAATAGGTTCTGCATCGGCACGCGCTAAAACAATACCTGAATTGCCAGCATCAATCTTTTTAAAAGGGTAAATGTGATAATCTGGACCTAATCT
The DNA here is from genome assembly GCA_964350505.1 of uncultured Roseivirgaceae bacterium. GTDB lineage: Bacteria > Bacteroidota > Bacteroidia > Cytophagales > Cyclobacteriaceae > Roseivirga. The sequence continues at coordinate 10,257 of CAYGKL010000009.1, forward strand.
ATCTACTTGAAACTTCCTTAAATCGAGTTGATTTAATGCGTCTTCAACTAGTAAAGTGACATATCCATCCTTAATTCCCAAAGCTGCATTTTCGACAATTTCACCGTTACCTAAATGCACATTGGCACCTAATAACAATCTACCTTCTGTCGCCTCTTGGTAGTTAACCATTGGAGAATCGGCACATGAGAATGCGAATAAGGTGAAAACAAAAAAGACTAATATTTTTGCCGTGAATTTCATTTTCTTTCTATTTAAAAGAATAACTCCCTTAAATGAGTAAACCCAGAGAAGTGAGAAAACAATAGTTATTAATGTATTAAGAAAAATTCACACTTTTCCAAAAACAAAGTTAACCTATTCTCTCTATTATCAAATTACTATTCGTGTAGATACAAATGTCAGCTGCAATCTTCAAGCTTTCTTCTACAATTTCTTTGCTGTCAAGTTGAGGAGCGTGCCTTGTGAGCGCCTGGGCTGCTGCTTGTGCATACATACTACCAGAACCTATGGCTGCAATTCCATTATCGGGCTCTAAAACATCTCCCGTCCCTGATAAAATCAGGATATCATCCTTATCCACCACAATAAGCATAGATTCAAGTTTGCGCAGGTATCGGTCCATCCTCCAGTCTTTAGCTAATTCTATAGCTGCCCTTTTCATATTTCCTCCATAAGCGTTTAACTTCTCATCAAACCTCTCCAAAAGAGTAAATGCATCTGCAGTAGAACCAGCAAACCCTGTTACTACTTTACCATCCTGCAACTTCCTTATCTTTTTTACATTGCTTTTTGCAACAGTGTTACCCATAGTTGCTTGTCCATCAGCACCTATTGAAATGGACCCATTATGTTTTACCGCCAAAACGGTAGTTGATCTTATTTTTGTCATTTTATTATTCTTGTAAACAAATAGTCCCGCGAGAAGCGGGACTGATATTTCTTTTAAATTAGAATTCTCACAGGGTCTTCAAGCAAACTCTTAAAGGTTTGTAAGAAGGCCGAACCAACCGCTCCATCTACTACACGATGATCACAGGACAAGGTTACTTTCATAATATTACCTACTGTTAATTGACCGTCTTTTACCACTGCAGTTTCCTTAATACCTCCTACTGCCATAATACAGGCATCAGGTGGATTAATAATTGCAGTAAACTCATCAATACCAAACATCCCAAGGTTAGAAATAGTGAAAGTATTTCCAGTCATTTCCTCAGGTTGAAGTTTCTTACTTTTAGCTTTTCCTCCTAAGTCCTTTACTTCAGCCGAAAGATGCGAAAGCGTTTTACTATCAGCAAAACGAACAACAGGCACCAATAAACCTTCATCTACCGCTACCGCTACTCCAATATGTACGTGATGGTTGATTCTAATTTTATCCTCCAACCACGAGGCATTCGCCATTGGGTGCTTTCTCAAAGCAACAGCTGCTGCTTTAATCACTAAATCGTTAAATGAAATCTTCACAGGAGAAACTTCATTCATGCTCTTTCTTGCCTCAATAGCTCTATCCATGTTAATTTCCATGGTTAAGTAGAAATGAGGAGCCGTAAACTTACTCTGTGCCAAACGCTTAGCGATTGTCTTACGCATTTGACTCACCCTTACTTCTTCGAAGCTTTCTTCACCAACTACAGTTGGCAATACAACAGGTGCTGACGCTTCCTGTGCCGCAGCTGGCTCACTGGCTGGTTTTTGAGATGGTACGAAGTTTTCAACATCGCGCTTAACAATTCGGCCACCATCACCTGAGCCCTGTACTTGATTAATATTAATCCCTTTGTCCTCGGCTAACTTCTTAGCCAAAGGAGATGCCTTGATTCTTCCATTAGAAGAAACAGTATTTTCTTCCTTATTACTCGTAGCTGAAGATGTTTGAGCAGAAGGCTCAGCACTAGCAGTCGGTGCAGCTTCTTTTACCTCCGATTTCTCTTCAGCAGAATCGTCACTTTGTTGATCAGCTTTGATTAGAGCCTCATAATCAGCCCCTTTCTCACCGACAATAGCTAAAATTCCCTCAACTTTAACAGATTCTCCTTCCTTAGCACCAAGATAGAGTACCGTTCCGTCATTGTATGACTCATACTCCATCGTGGCTTTATCAGTCTCAACATCTGCCATCAATTCGCCAGATTCAACTGTATCTCCAACTTTCTTATGCCAAGTTGCGATAACACCTTCCTCCATGGTATCACTCATTTTTGGCATCCTTACTATTTCAGCTTTGATATTGCTGGTATCTATTTTTTCGGCTGGGGCAGAATTTGATTCGGCCTTTGGTTCCTCTTTCTTTTCAGTTGATGGCTCAGCATCACTTCCATTCAAAAGTGCCTTGTAATCTTCACCTTCATCTCCAACAATGGCAAGAATTCCGTTCACTTCTACTGCATCACCTTCCTCTGCTCCAAGGTAGAGCACTGTACCCTCGTTAAATGATTCATAGTCCATGGTGGCCTTATCGGTTTCGATCTCAGCCATCAATTCTCCAGATTCTACTTTATCACCAACTTTTTTATGCCAAACAGCAATAACACCCTCTTCCATGGTGTCACTCATCTTCGGCATTTTAACTATTTCGGCCATATTGCTTATTCAAAATTTAAGCCCCAAAAATAGGTTTAAAACAATCTATATTCAAATTAAACAGACCAGAATAACCTTACTTGACTGACTACTTTGTGTTGTGTATGGTTTTATTTGCAAACAAGTATCAGACTATTTGATTCAAAAGGCTTTTTTAACGATCTTGGTTCAACTTATTAATCAACTAAATGCTCCCGAACTACTCAATTGCATCAGAGGCACAACTCATTAAAGAACATTTTAGCATAGAAATCCCTGACGATCACAAGGGCACCTATAATGCTCAACCTACTGACCTTCTTCCAATTATAACCAGTGCAGACCCAGACGTTTTGAGTTATTTTCATTGGGGAATTAATCCCTCATTCACCAAAAGCAAAGGAGTTAGTCAGAAACTTTTGTTCGCTCCGGTTGAAGATATTCTAAACAAAGCATCACAACGAAAAAGCATTAAGCAGCAAAGGTGTATTATTCCTGCAGACAGTTTTTATGAATGGAAAGACGTAGGAAAGAAAGAACAGGTGCCTTATAGATTGTATCTTCAAAACAATACTTTATTTAGCATTGCGGGAATCTGGGACGTTTTTGAAACTGATGAGGGTGAACAGATAAATACCTTTATGATGATTACCACCAAGGCTAATGCTGAGGTGAACCACATTAGCCAGAGAATGCCAGCCATTTTAAATGACGACCTTTTAGTAGAATGGTTGAACGATTCAAATACTTCTGAGAGTATTCTTGAATATGTTGTTCCGTTCAATGATGAGCCGTTGAAAAATTACACTATTAACCCAAAGCTTGTAGATCCTAATTTCAATAGTAAGGATTTGTGGCAGAAGGTTCCTCCAGCCAACCAATTCGGAAACCTTACCTTATTTAATTAATCAGGCTGAACAGTAAGCTGAACTTCGATATTCTCTAATTCTATTTTTGAAACTTCTGTCAATTGATTAGTCAGGAAGGCATAATCCAGCTCTTGTGCGGGGAAATCTTTTTGGATGGTATAATTATTATAATCTTGAAAGCGAATTCCTTCAATTTCTCTTTGATTAATGGCTTCTCTGAACCTAACCCCTCCTCCATTTATATTAAATGAATAAGCCAGATAATCTATTGTGAAGTTTTCTTTGTGAATCCAATAAACATAAACGTCTTCAAAATCTTGACCTCCACCATTTTCGCCATAAGTGATCTCAATCTTGTAATACGGTTTGCCTTTGATTTCAACAGAGCGCATTAATTGTCTATTAACAACTGGATCATCCAGATTAAAAGGTAAAAGCGCAAAATAAATCACAGAATTAGTGGCTGTTCTATAGCTCCTCATGGCCTCTCGGTCGAGCTGAATCTCCTTCTCTCCGATCATCCGTTTGAATTTTTTATTAGACCAAATATCTGTTACCAAGCCACCTTCAGACTGAAAGGTTCTCTCATACACATACTCACCTTTGCTTATTTTGGCTCGATAGTGTCTATTCCGGAAGTCGAACTGAACCTCCATGTTGTCATAGTTTTCTCCACCATGACGCTTAACCGCCTTTTCAATGATTTGGTCAGCAGTCAACTCCTCTTTCTGATTTACACAAGAGGAAACCACTAAAATTGCTACTATCAAGGTAAAGTACAGACTACTTTTTCTCATGTCACTCAAACTATCCACCAACACTGATACGAATATGTTTCTGTGATGTTTCCTGTTTTTCAAACCTCAATCTTACACTATTTTTATTTATGTAGGTTAGCCATTCGTGAAAAATGTTAGTGATTACCTATTACAAGAAAAGCTATCGAAGAGATGACAACTCCAATTGTCCCTTGGCTTAAAGAATTTGCATTTCACTATTTTGTGTAAATTGAGCGCGCTGAATGGAACAGTAAGCCAAAATGGAGGGTTTGGGCTTTTTTTCAAAATAATATATCACCTGTGAAAAGATCTAAAATAGTTGCACTCGGTCATTATGTGCCTGAGAATATCGTTAGGAATAAAGACCTGGAAAAAATAATCAACACCAACAATGAATGGATTGTTGAGAGAACTGGCATTGAAGAGCGAAGATGGTTCAACCCAGATAAAGACACTGTTTCTAACATGGCTACACGCGCAACTCATATGGCCCTGGAACGAGCCAAAATGGACGTTAAAGAAATTGATTTCATTGTATTTGCCACTATTACTCCAGATTACTTCTTTCCAGGTTCCGGAGTACTGCTCCAAAGAGAACTTGGACTACAAGGTATTGGAGCGTTAGATATTCGGAACGCGTGTTCTGGTTTTATTTATGCCCTTTCCATTGCAGATCAATTCATTAAGACCGGTATGTATAAAACTATTCTGGTTGTAGGTGCAGAAATACAATCGTCTGCTTTAGATAAATCAGACGAGGGCAGATCGAGCTCAGTGATATTTGCTGATGGCGCTGGAGCCGCAATTCTACAGGCTACCGATGAAGATCACAGCATTCTTTCAACTCACCTTCATGCAGATGGAGATTATGCTGAGGAATTGTATGTGAGAGACCCTGGCTCGAGCAGAAAAGTAAGACTCTCGAAGGAGTTAATTGAAGGAAAGACCTTTAACTTGACCATGAATGGAAATGCTGTATTTAAACATGCTGTCGTAAGGTTTAGTGAAGTCATTAATGAGGCTTTGGAGCAAAACGGTTTTACCTCAGAGGACATTGATTTACTTGTTCCTCATCAGGCTAACCTTAGAATTAGTAATTACGTGCAAAAACAATTCAACCTGCCAGACGAAAAAGTATTCAATAACATAATGAAGTTTGGAAACACAACAGCAGCTTCCATTCCGATAGCTATGAGCGAGGCATGGGAACAGGGTAAAATTAAATCAGGTGACTTGATCTGTTTAGCTGCTTTTGGAAGTGGTTTCACATGGGCATCAGCCCTCATCCGTTGGTAATGCTCAACGATAAAGAAATCGAATTCCTAAAATCTAAAGAACACTTCTTGTTGAAGAATGAGGTTGATGAACATGTGAACACGCTACTTCATCAGGTTCAAAATCATATTCTTGAAATATGGAGTCCTGATAAAAACTGGTGCATACCTATTGAGGCCTCTCGGATACCTCGAAAAATCAATAAAGGAAACAATCATAAAGGTTATCCTTTTCAGGTGACAGACTTTCCTTCAATTTTTGACAAGGAAAGTATATTTACATTTAGACTTGTTGTTTGGTATGGCAACATTATTTCATTTAACCTCATCATCACCAATACCTTTATCAATTTTTTCAAACCACAACTACCCAAAGTCTGTGACGGTAAGACATATCTTTACAGGGGAACTGATGTTTGGCAAACCGATACATCAAAAGGGCAACATCTTCTTTTGAAAAAATCTACAATCATTGAAGCTGAAGAATATTTTAAAAATAATCAATCAATAAGGCTATTTCGAGAGTTCAATATGAACCAAATTGATGATATCACTCGTTTAACGAAAGAGTGTTTTACAGATTGGTTAGCCAAATGAATTGGCTTAATATTTGTTCAACCAAGACGATTCTCAACTCTTAAAAACTTTATGCTGAAAGCAAGAAAGATTTCAACAAGTATCGCTCTTCTACTCTTGGCAACCTTATTACAGGCTCAGGAGGATTTCACTCTAATTTTTCCTTCAGAAAATCTAGAACTTACTGAAAAAGGTGAGATTGAAGATGGTGTAAGATCTGGTCTTTGGGTAGCCTATACTAACGATAGTAGCTATATACATAGGGGTAACTATTTTGAAGGTAAAAAAACTGGTTTCTGGAATATCTTCCTAGATGGGGTTGAAAGAGCGAGGATCAGCTACAGAAACGACTCTCTCAGTGGCACATATTACCTTTTTTATCCGAATAGAGTGATTGCAGTAAAAACGAAGTTTGAAAAAAACAGTCTGGACGGTAATTGGGAGTCATTCCGTGAAGACTCCTCTCCTTTGGAGAGTGGCCTATTGTCAGATGGCCAGAAGGTAGGTTCATGGACTGCTTTTCACCCTAGTGGAACTCCAGAATTCATCTCTAACTATGAAGAAGGAGAATTAAACGGAACCTATACAGCTTTCGATGAATATGGTGTAAAGATAGTAGAGACCTCCTATAAAAATGGTCTCTTGAATGGCGAGTGGAAGAAGTTCGACTTTGATGGTTTTGTCATAGAAAGAGGTCAATATAAAGATGGCCAAAAAAATGATAGCTGGGAGTTTTTCTATGGCCCTGACCTCAAAGCAGCCGTTGAATTTTATGATCAGGGTAAAAAAACAGGAACTTGGAAGGTCTACCATATGAATGGAAGAAAGGCGTCAGAAATAGAATACAGAAACGACCAGCCTGTAGGTACCGCCAAAAGTTGGCATCCCAATAAGGAATTAGAGTCGATCACTCATTATAAATACGGATTAGCAGACAGTCTTTACCAACAATTCTTTAACAATGGAATATTAGCCACAGAAGGCAATTACGAACTAGGCTTAAATACTGGACCATGGAAATTCTTTCATGACAATGGAATGATTTCTGAGCTCGGTCGCTACAGCCAAGGTAAGCGAATGGGCAACTGGAAGTCATTCAATGATCAAGGCAAATTGATATCTGAGGGCTCCTATTCAGATGATCAGGAAACAGGTCAGTGGTTTTATTACTACGGAAATGGAAAACTTGAATCGATAGGTAGCTACAAAAAAGGTAATAAGGATGGCCTTTGGGGATATTTTCACAAAGATGGCTCAAATATGAAAGAGGAGAGTTGGGATGAAGGCAGACTTATCAGTCTCTCAGCATATATCGATGACGATGGCGATACCCATTCATCTGGCAATTTTAAAAACGGTACAGGTGAAGTCATTAATTACTATGCTGACGGTTCCGTTTTTTCAAGAGGTTTATATGATAATGGTCTTCCTAACGGTGAATGGACTTTCTTTGATGAAAGAGAAAAAAAAACCACCTCAGGTATGCTAGTAGATGGGGTTAAAGAAGGTGCATGGCCAATATACTCTAGGTTTGGTAATGTGATAGAAATCGAACTCTACTCCAACGGTGAGTTAGTGTTAAACAAAAGAGGCTCGAACTAAACATATTTACTAAAACATCTGTTAAAACAATTATGGGATGGTTCAGTAAAAAATCAGAGAAAGAAAAACTTCAAGACAAATACAAAAAGCTAATTGATGAGGCTTATAAATTGTCACATTCAGATAGGCGAGCAAGTGATCTAAAAACTGCCGAAGCAGATGAGCTACTTAAGAAGATTGAATCCTTAGATTAGTTATCTTTCAATCTATCAAGTATTTCCAAGACCTTTCTTTTTATCAAAGCACTTTCATTCCAAGGTAAGAAGTGGTTTTGATCTTTTAGCATGATTAGTTCGTGCGGAGCATTGATTAAGGCACTATCTGCAAAAGGTCCATTGTTTGGATCTACTAAACTATCTTCTTCTCCTTGAATAATGACTGTATAGGCCCGCACCCTTTTCCAAAGTGGCAACATCTCCCTTAGCTCCTCTTCTAAAAAGATCAGTTCTTCGTTAGATATCCTGAAAATTTTAGGGACTATAGCACCAATTACTGGCCAACGCATGGGTACTCTAAACCAGTCTTCTTCGGGCTCTAACTCAGGAGCTAACGCGGGAGCCAATAACACCATACCCTCCACCAAATCTGGATAATCCATGGCTAATCTCGCAGCAATAGGGCCGCCCAAAGAATGCCCTACAAGTACTCGAGGTTTAGCAGCTTGCTCCAAAATCGGCTTCAAAAGTCTGGCTTGTTCTTCTAGTGACCCAATCGGTTTGGCATAGCTTGATTTACCAAAACCGGGTCGATCAGGGGAATAGATTTCTGCTCTATCATAAAAGGCACTATCTGTGAAATAATCAATAAAGGCATCCCACGATCCTGGTGTGTCATGAATGAAAATTACAGAACCATGAGAAGATTCTGATAGTGCCATATAGTGCATTTGGTAGCCATCTACTTCATAAAATCTGCTTACTGGTTTTACACTTTTTCCTTGAAAGAATTTTTCAACTTGCCTATCGCTCTTGCTAAAGCTCACACAACTGCTCACTACCTGCGTTGTAACTATAAACCCCACAAAAACCGCAATACAACCTAACTTGAGATTCCTCCGTTTTTTCATGACCTCTAAATTCAATTAAACATAAAAAAACCACTCTCGAATAAGAGTGGTTTTTTATTTATTTTGTCAGTTCACTATCTAATAAACAACATTTCTCTATAACGTAGCAATGGCCAATCCTCGTCATCCAAGATCACTTCAAGTCTGTCCACTGCTTCTCTGATCACATCGAAATAAGCCGCTTTGAGTTTATCGCAATAAGCTATGGCTTTATCTCTTGTATCTTCAATGTTATTCACTTCACCACGAACATCATTTAAAGCAGCAACATTTGACTGAATTGTAGCGATCTGAGTATTTACCTTTTCAAGAATAGATTTTACATGACTAATATCCAAGCCCATATCCTTTAATCCTTGAGCGTTTTGTATCAACTTATTTTGATACTTTATGGCAGCTGGTACTACTTGAGTCAGTGCAATTTCAGAGATCAATCTAGCCTCAATCTGAAGTTTCAATATGTAATTCTCTAATTGAATCTCATTTCTAGCTTCTAATTCAATAGCTGACATTACATTAAACTCTTCGAAGGTTGCTTTTGCCTCTTTGGTAATGTAAGCATCCAAAGCTCTAGCAGTATCCTTAACGTTTGGCAATCCTCTTTTTGCAGCTTCATCAGCCCACTCTTGAGAATAACCATCACCTTCAAAACGAACTGCCTTAGATTCTTTAATGTATTCTCTTAATACATTAACTATCGCTAGTTTCTTGTCTTCGCCTTTATTGATTCTGTCAGAAACCACCTTGTAGAATTCTTTCAATTGCTTAGCTACAATCAGATTCAAAACTGTCATCGGTTCAGCTACGTTCTGGTCTGACCCAACTGCTCTGAACTCAAATTTATTTCCTGTAAATGCAAAAGGAGAAGTTCTATTTCTGTCGGTATTATCAAGGATAATTTGAGGTATTTTATCAATACCCAATTTCATATACATGTTTTCGCCCTTGTCAACCTTTAGGTTTCCGTTGTTCTCAAGTTCGTCTAAAACCATAGTTAAATCAGAACCTAAGAAAACAGACATAATAGCTGGAGGAGCCTCATTTGCTCCAAGTCTGTGATCGTTACCTGCTGAAGCAATACTTGCTCTTAATAACCCCGCATTGGTATGAATGGCTTTTACAGTATTCACCAAGAAAGTTAAGAACTGAAGATTTTCACGAGCACTTGAGCTAGGCTGAAATACATTAACACCAGTTGAAGTAATTAATGACCAGTTGTTATGCTTACCACTTCCGTTCAAGCCTGCAAAAGGTTTCTCATGGAAAAGCACTTTAAGATCATGACGCTCAGCAACTCTATCCATCACATCCATCATCAATGAGTTGTGATCTGTAGCTACGTTAATATCTTCGAACAATGGAGCTACCTCAAATTGAGCAGGCGCCACTTCATTATGTCTAGTTGAAACAGGAATTCCCAACTTCAAGCATTCAATTTCGAAGTCTTTCATATAATTATAGACTCTACTTGGAATAGAACCAAAGTAGTGATCGTCTAGCTGCTGACCTCTTGCCGGATGACGACCAAAGACTGTTCTACCAGCCATCACTAGATCAGGTCTAGCATTGAACAAAGCTTTGTCTACAACGAAATATTCTTGCTCACAACCTAAAGAAACGCTAATACGGTTTACGTTTCTGTCGAATAATTGACAAACCTTAGTAGCTGCCTTATCTATGGCCTCAACAGCCTTCAATAATGGCGCTTTATAATCTAGTGCTTCTCCAGTGTATGAAACAAAGACTGTAGGAATACAAAGTGTTCTACCCCATATAAAAATTGGAGAACTAGGATCCCATGCCGTATAACCTCTTGCTTCAAAAGTAGAACGAATACCACCATTTGGGAATGAAGAAGCATCTGGCTCCTGCTGGATAAGCGCACTGCCTTTGAGTATCTCAATACCTTTATGAGCATCGAAAAATGAATCGTGCTTTTCTGCAGTTGAACCTGTTAAAGGCTGAAACCAGTGAGTGAAGTGGGTTGTGCCTTTTGCCAACGCCCAAGTCTTAACAGCGGATGCCACCTCATTAGCGGTTTCCACTTCAATTTTTCGACCTTTCTTAATTGCACCCTCTACTTTCTTAAAAGTATCAGGAGAAAGTGTGGCCTTCATTTTTTCTAGTGTAAAGACCTCTTCTGCGAAAAAATCTGAAATTTTATCTGAAGGGGCATAAACTCGGTCAGTTGTCCTTTGCTGAACGATGTTAAGGGCACGTTGGCGCTGATTCGACATATTTGTTGATCTTTTGGGTTCTAAATTCGGTACGAAATTAACACAATTACATAAATCATTAAGAAATCTGATCTATTTTTTATTCAATCAGACGATAAAAACGTTTTCGATTCTAAAATCCAGTTAAAAATAACATCAAACTCGAAAATCTTGTCAAAACTTATATTTAGGCTATTTCGGTAAAAAGGAATTGACATATTCTCATAATTCTTACCTTTGCAGCCCATTAATGCATATGAAGAAAGTCGCCTTTTATACACTTGGCTGTAAGCTCAATTTCTCAGAGACTTCTACTATCTCGCGTCAATTCGAGGAAAGGGGTTTAAGAAAAGTCGACTTTTCTGATTCTCCTGATGTTTTCGTCATCAATACTTGTAGTGTTACTGAAAACGCGGATAAGAAGTGTAAAAAGATTGTAAAGGAGGCTCAAAAAATTAATCCAGACGGATACGTAGCCATTATTGGTTGTTATGCACAGCTAAAACCAAAAGAGATCTCGGAAATTGAAGGTGTTGATGCTGTATTAGGTGCAGCGGAGAAATTTAGGCTTTTAGATCTAATCGGTGACTTTAAGAAAACAGATGAAGCTAGAATTTTAGCATCAGAAATTAAGGAAGCCAAAGCCTTTAACAATGCCTACTCCATTAATGATAGAACGCGTACCTTCCTTAAGGTTCAGGATGGCTGTAATTATCACTGTGCTTTTTGCACGATTCCGCTAGCCAGAGGAAAAAGCCGCAGTGATAGTGTTGAAAACATATTGGTATCTGCCAGAGAAATTGCTGCTACCGACACTAAAGAAATAGTACTCACAGGTGTAAATATTGGAGATTTCGGCATTCAGGACGGTAAGAGAGAAGAGAAGTTTGTGGACTTAGTAAAAGCCATTGACCAAGTAGAGGGCATTGACAGAATTCGAATTTCATCCATTGAGCCGAATCTTCTTACCAACGAAATCATTGAATACACCTTAAATTCGAATAGGTTTGTTCCTCATTTTCATATCCCACTACAATCAGGTAACAATAAAGTTCTACGCAAAATGAGGCGCAGATACCTACGTGAGCTTTATGAAGATAGAGTATCTAAGATAAAGTCTCTGATTCCTGACTGCTGTATAGGGGTTGATGTAATTGTGGGCTTTCCAGGAGAAACTGAGGAGGATTTTCTAGATACTTACAATTTCCTTAATGAATTGAACATCTCTTACCTCCACGTATTCAGTTATTCTGAAAGAGCCAATACAGCTGCACCGGATATGGAAGGTACTATTCCACTAAAGGAGCGTCAACGTAGGTCAAAAATGTTACGCATTCTGTCCGAGAAGAAAAAAAGGCACTTCTATGAGAGTCAAATTGGCACGACTAGAACAGTGTTGTTTGAGGACGATGTGGAAAACGGCATGATGCACGGATTTACAGAAAACTATGTTCGTGTTGCTGCCAAATATGATCCACTCCTTATTAATGAACTAAAAACAGTTCAGCTAGTGAGCATTAATGAGAACGGAACAGTTCAAGTCGAAGAACCTGAAATGGTCTTTGAAGCGCATTAAAACCCGCTAATTATAGTTTGAATTCCGTTAATGGGCAATTACCAACAACAACTTAGTTGAATCCGTTTGTATGACTATGTCTAGCGCTGGCCACATTATGGATTCAATTAACCGCATGAAAGCTAATCGTGCGCTGCGCAATAGAAGAGGCTCATTCAACCTTAACGAAGCTAATACCTTTAAGAAAGCTCCTTTTTCAGGCTATAAAAAATACCGATTCAAGAAGGCCTCTCCTGAATACCTTGAAAATTTAAGAAATCAACTTTTAATAGAGAGAAGAGAAGATTTGATCAAGAGCATATTGATTCTATTAGTTACGGTGAGCTTATTCAGCTTGCTTCTCCTTTAATATCTAAAAAGCAATTTCTTGTATTTGAAATTGCTTTTTCTGCTTTTAAACACTACTTTCCCAGTGTCTTACAGCCTATCTCAAGACAAGCAATTTCCAACTATGCACTTTAAATTCAGGAACCCATTCCCTTGGATCTGGTTCAAACAGGCTGTTTTCAACAAGAAACTCCTTATTCTCACCAGCATTATGCTGCTACCAACTATGGTTGCTCTTAGCTCCCTTTTAGATATAGTATTTATCGGTAAAAGTGTGAGCTTTCAAATCCCTGCAGAGATCACATTTCAACTTGATTTATCTAAAATCAACTCCGATAATATTTACATCCGAAAATCAAAGGAAGACCTTGAAGGCTTTAAAGTGAATAAATCTCAGAAAGAGTTTACCGCGGTTTATGCATATCCTGGCTATTACAAAGCGCAGCTAATTGTTGATAATAAGCTCGAAAGAGTAAATGACGTATTTGTAAAATCTTATGGTTGGGTAGCTACACTAGAGAATGATAATACGATAGAGTACTTATCTAAGAAGGATTTAGTTTGTGACGCCATGATAGGCCTTTCCGAAGAAAAACTCAATAAGGTGAGAAATAGCACTATTGCCCCTACCCTTACCTATCACTATTTTGATCAACTCAACCCAGTTTCTGGCCTCGACTTTGTTTTTGAAACAAGACTGAAAAACAATTTCAACTCTTCTGCTGCGCCCTGTCAAAACGTGACGATTGAAATAGTAGGTACAAACTCATCCTTTTCAGTACCAATGAGTATGAATGCCTGCACTATAGATCAACCATTAGTGATTGCTGGTCAAGAATATTACTCGACTCAAGTTGCTCTGAATAACCTTAGAGCTAATTTGAAGGAATGGCAAACTTTTAAACTACAAGTGAATGGAGGGCTAGCCATGTTTTTTCTTAATGACGAAATGCAACTTCAGTTGCCAGTGCTTTCTAGCATGGGTCAAATTGTAGGTTTTCGTTTTCGTTTTGAGGGTTCTGGTGAAGTCGATTTTCTGAGATTGACTGACACCAGAGATATCATTTATGCCGCACCTTTTTAGTTAATTTTTAGTCGAGGAACCTTTCCTCTCAATCCAGATTTAGTACTTTAGTCTTTGGTAATTTATTATCAAAACAACCCATCGAACTAAGTCTCTATGTATCTGATATTTGATACCGAAACCACAGGTTTACCCCCAAATTACAATGCTCCATTAACGGACTTTGATAATTGGCCACGATTGGTTCAAATAGCTTGGCAGTTACACGACATGCGAGGTAACCTCATTACCAACCGCAATCTGATTGTCAAACCTGAGGGATTTACCATTCCTTACAACTCAGCTCAAATTCATGGCATTACTACTGAAAGGGCTTTAGAGGAAGGAATTAACCTGAAAGAGGCTTTAGCCATTTTCGAGAAAGACATTCAAGATGCCGATTTTGGCATTGGTCACAACATAGAGTTCGATTACAACATAATGGGTTCGGAGTTTCTAAGAGCAGGCTTAGAAAATGCGCTAGAACCACTCAAACCGCTAGACACCAAACTAGTTTCTACAAATTACTGCGCTATACCCGGAGGCCGAGGTGGACAGTTCAAATGGCCATCACTCACTGAACTACATAAAAAACTCTTTGGTAAAGGCTTTGAAGATGCCCACGATGCCGCCTATGATGTAGATGCTACTGCTCGCTGCTTCTTTGGATTGCTCAAGGAAAGTGTCATCCCTCCTGCTCAAGGTATTAAGCTTCATGAAATCATCTACGAAGCACCTGAATTAGATGCTGCCAACTTCGCCAAAAAAGATACGGAATCATCTCAAGTAGACCATTCAAAAATAGATAAAGAGGGATTAAATGAACTGAAAGAGGTTCCATTCTCTCACCTTCATACCCATTCTCAATTCTCCATTCTTCAGGCCGTAACAGACATTCATAGCCTCGTGAATGCGGTGAAGGAAATGGGAATGCCAGCAGTGGCTTTATCCGATCATGGAAACATGATGGGCGCATTCCAATTTGTAAGCGCTGCGCTTGCCGCTGGAATCAAGCCTATTGTAGGTTGCGAATTCAATATCTGTGCAGACAGAAGCAATAAGAAGGTACAGGACAACGGTTTTCAGACAGTCATTTTGGCCAAGAGCAGAAAAGGTTACCACAATTTGGTCAAACTATCTTCAATAGCATTTACCGAGGGGTTCTATTATGTTCCAAGAATTGACAAGAACGATCTTTTGAAATATAAAGATGACTTGATTGTACTCACCGGAGGGCTTTGGGGAGAAGTGGCTTATAAAATTCTCAACGTGGGAGAAACACAGGCTGAAGAAGCTTTTGTTTGGTGGAAAGAAAACTTTGGAGACGATTTCTACGCAGAAATCAACAGACATGGCATTCCAGAAGAAGATCACGTTAACAAAATCATTCTTGACTACTGTAAAAAGTACAATGTAAAATACATAGCTGCAAACAACACGTATTACACTACCAAAGACCAATCTACTGCACACGATGTTTTACTCTGTGTAAAAGACGCTGAGTCGGTTAATAAACCTAAAAAGTACATTGGCAAAAGAGGTAGAGAATTTCGTTATGGCCTCCCTAATGACGAATTCTATCTAAAGTCTGAAGAGGAAATGAAAAAGCTCTTCTCAGACATCCCTGAGGCTATTTCAACGACTAATGAAATTGTCGAAAAGGTTGAATCATATGAATTGGCAAGAGATGTTCTACTTCCTAAATTCGAAATCCCTGAGGAGTTCTTGAATGAAGAAGACAATATAGACGGTGGTAAACGTGGTGAGAATGCTTATTTGAAATACTTAACCTTTGTTGGGGCAGAAAAGCGTTACGGAGAACTCACCGATGAAATAAAAGAGCGGCTCAACTTTGAGTTAAAAACCATTGAAAATACAGGCTACCCTGGTTACTTCCTCATTGTCCAAGACTTTACCAATAAGGCCAAAGAACTCGATGTAGCAGTTGGCCCCGGAAGAGGCTCTGCGGCAGGATCAGCCGTGGCCTATTGCATAGGGATTACCAATGTGGATCCGATTAAGTACGATCTCCTTTTTGAGCGTTTTCTTAATCCAGACAGGGTTTCACTTCCCGATATTGATATTGACTTTGACGATGAAGGTCGTCAAAAGGTAATTGATTATGTAATTGATAAGTATGGCAAGAACCAGGTAGCTCAGATTATCACTTATGGTACTATGGCCGCCAAATCCTCCATTCGTGATACGGCAAGAGTGATGGAACTCCCACTGCCTGATGCAGATAGAATCGCCAAACTAGTACCAGATATCTCATTGGCAAAGCTTTTTGGACTCAGTGAGAAAGACCTAAAAGCCAAGCTCAGAAGTGATCAAATGCCTTTAGCAGATGAACTCAAGAAAGTTGCGAATGGAAACGATGAATCGGCAAGAGTTGTTAACCAGGCGAGGGTGTTAGAAGGTTCGGTTCGAAACACTGGTATCCATGCCTGTGGAGTAATCATCACCCCTGACGACATCACCAACTTTGCACCGGTCGCCACCGCCAAGGATTCAGAGATGTGGTGTACCCAGTTCGATAACTCAGTGGTTGAAAGTGCCGGACTACTCAAGATGGACTTCTTGGGTTTAAAGACGCTCACTTTGATCAAAGACGCGGTCAAAAATGTGAAGGAGAAGCACAATATTGATCTCGTTCCTGATGATTTCCCACTAGATGATACCAAAACCTATGAGCTCTTCCAGCGAGGCGAAACTGTAGGAATCTTCCAATACGAATCTGCTGGAATGCAAAAGTATATGAAGGAACTCAAACCTACTGAGTTTGCTGACCTCATTGCCATGAACGCGCTTTACCGACCTGGGCCTTTGGAATATATTCCTTCCTTTATCCGTAGAAAGCATGGCGATGAGCCTATCACCTATGATTTGGCTGACATGGAGGAATACCTGGCCGAAACATATGGTATTACTGTCTATCAGGAGCAAGTGATGTTGCTTTCGCAGAAATTGGCAGACTTTACCAAAGGTGAGGCCGATGTGCTTCGTAAAGCAATGGGTAAGAAGCAGCGGTCTGTTCTCGATAAGATGAAACCCCAGTTCGTGGAACAGGCCAAAGCCAAAGGCCATGATGGTGAGAAATTAGAGAAGATTTGGCGCGACTGGGAAGCATTTGCCTCTTATGCCTTCAATAAATCACACTCTACTTGTTATGCTTATGTAGCTTTTCAAACAGCTTATCTAAAAGCACACTACCCTGCTGAATACATGGCCTCAGTGCTCAGCAACAACATGAATGACATTAAGCAAGTGACCTTCTTTATGGAGGAGTGCAAGCGAATGGGTGTCCCTGTACTTGGGCCGGATGTCAATGAATCGAATTACAAATTCACGGTAAACCAAAAAGGTGAAATCAGATTTGGTATGGGCGCAATTAAAGGCGTTGGTGAAGCTGCGATTGAGTCATTTGTAGAAGAAAGAAAAGCCAATGGACCTTATGTCAATATTTTCAATTTAGCCGAGCGGTTGAACCTTAGAGCCGTAAATAATATGTACTTTGAAGCACTGGCTCAGGCCGGAGGTTTCGATTCGTTCGATTATCACAGGCGCCAATACCTTTGGGCAGAAGATGGTGAGCAAACCTTAATTGAAAAAGTTATTCGTTATGCCAACGCCATGCAGGCCGAGAAAGACGCAGCGCAAGTGTCGCTTTTTGGAGGAGACAGCAATGTGGCTACTCCCCTTCCAAGGGTTCCTGAAGTGGAGCCATTCAGCCAGATGGAAAAACTCAAGAAGGAAAAAGAGATTGTCGGTTTCTATATTTCTGGTCACCCACTAGATCAGTTTGAAATAGAGCTAGAATCATTCTGCAAGCCCATTACGGACATCAACAAATTCCCCAATCACGACATTGCTATTGGAGGGATTGTAAACAGTGTTAGAAACGGTCAGACAAAAACTGGGAAACCTTTCGGTATCCTGAATATTGAAGACTATAACGGTTCTACTGAACTCTTTTTAATGGGTGAAAAATTCATTACGCACGCCCCATATCTAAGCCCAGGCGAGTTTCTTTTTATTAGAGGGAAAGTAGAGTTAGGCTGGAGAAAGAAGAAGGAGATTCAACAAAACCCCGCCATCAACCCAACACCTGAAGATTGGGAATTACAAGTTCAAACCATATCTCTTCTCAGTGAGTTGAGAGAAAAGATGGGTAAGGGCATCCATGTGAAGCTTAATGCGAGAAGTGTTGATCAGGAAATGATAGAAAACATTCTAAGCTTGATCAAAGATAATGAAGGTGAAACTCAGCTTAAAATTGAGTTATTCGATAGAGAGGATAACATTAGTGTAGAATTACTCTCGCGAAAAGTGAAGGTAGACCCTAACCAAACTTTAATTAAAGCATTAAAAAGAACAACAGACGGAGCGCACTTAATAACCTCATGACGTGTAAATGACTTTTTCGAACTTTCGTTCGGAACTTTTTATTTACTTTTGATGTCAATTCCGTGTATCAACTGATAAAAATTAAATAAGATATAAATGGCAAATGCAGTAGAACTTAATGATTCAAACTTTCAAGAATTAGTTTTGAATTCAGACAAGCCGGTGCTTGTAGATTTTTGGGCAGAATGGTGTGGACCTTGTAGAATGGTAGGCCCTGTTGTAGAAGAGATAGCTGGTGAATATGCAGACAAAGCAGTAGTTGGCAAAATAGATGTAGATAGCAATCAAGACCTATCTGTGAAATACGGAATCAGATCTATCCCTGCTCTTTTATTCTTCAAAAACGGTGAAGTTGTTGATAACGTAATTGGCGCAGTTCCAAAAAGCGTTTTGACTGGTAAATTAGATGCACAAATTGGTACGGAAGCCTAATTAGAGGATTAAAAAACTCGAATTAATAGATATAGAGCCCTGCAATTGCGGGGCTTTTTTATTGGCCTTTACAAAACTATTGTGGTTCCATCATCTTATGAGGAAGTCATAAAAGACATTCTATTATATAGACACAAGTAATCTCTACATTGGCAACTTATTAATTTGCTAAGTTGCCTAAAAACAAGGCATTCAAGAATAGTTTATTCGTACCATACCACATACCTCTGAAGTTGGGGTTATCTGCAAACATAATCACATTGCCTCGCCCAATTCCACTGACAATTAAAGAAGCTGTTCCACCTAAAGCAGCAAGGTTCTCTTTATTCACATAGCCACCCAACAAAGGGTTCTCTGTATATTTTACAACAGTACTGAAAGGGTTTGAACTAGGCGCCAAGAAGATAGAATGATTTCTATACACTGGTAGATTGCGACTAGTGTAGCCAAATGCAATAGGATGAGTGATATCCACATCGGTCAAGTACATGGAACCTCCAATGGCATTAGAACCATTAAAATCACGTGAAGTGACGTAATCCATCCTATCTGGTGTCTCCCGTTTAGGTCTTTCAGCGAATTTCTCATTGACAAACTTGGATGATATAGCCCAACTGGTGGCACTTCTCAAGGTGACTACCGTACCCCCTTCTCTCACCCATTGTTTGATTCGGTCGATGGTATTTTCTCCCAAAGAAGAATAGTTGCCAGAAGTTAATACCAAAGTATTATAATTGTTCCAGTTAATTCTACCTGCATTATCTGCCCATACTTTAGTGACAGGCATTCCCACTTTAGAATCTAACAAGTGCCATACTTCTCCTGCCTCGTAACTACTCGTTCCCGGTCCAATCAGCATCAATACTTTAGGCTTCTGAATGGTTTGAAAACTCCCACTACCTAAATCGATACCAGAGGCACTAAAGCCTGTTTCTACTCCATAAGCCTTAATACCAGCCAGTTCAGTTGCTTCTTCTATGTAAGCTTTGACCAACTTGACTCCAACTTCTTGTCTAGCCACAGGAATCATCAATGTACCATAACCAAAGTCCTTTCTCCCTTCTTGGGTATCAATACTGAAAGTCTTAAAGGCTGAGTTCACATAAAGCCCTTTTTCTAATAAATAATAAAGGGCTTTTGGTGCGTAATACTCATCCCACTCAATGATGTAGGCATATTTGGCTTCAGGAACACTCTCGTAACTACCCCTTAAATCGTTCCGTTGTAAGTCAGTTCCTTTCAATTCATTCTTCCCAGAATAGCGTTCATAAGGCATATTATAAGTCAAAGCAGCTGTCCAAGAAGATGCATCGTAAAAAATGCTATCGTAAAAAGTGGTTACTTTTTCGAACATGGTGCGTACCATGCGATACTGCTTTTGGCTATTCGGGACATAGAAAGCATTGCCTTTTTTGAATTCCTTTCCACTAAGCGAAATATCATCATTCAATGCCACAGTTTTTATTCTATGCCTGAGCAGTAGATCGAGAAAGGCTTGATTTCTACCATCATCAGAAGGATCACCAAAAACCCAACCTCCCCCTGCTTGCTGACCTTCTTTCAAGGCTGAATCAAAATAGTTTTCCATGTGAGCAAGCAGCGTATTCTTTTCCGCAACTGAGGCTCTAACTGTTGCCATACTAGATGTTAAATGGTTTTTTATGGTGAAAGCAAAAGCCACTTTGCCCATTCTAGAATCTTGAATATGCCCTCTTGAACTCGCTTGTTCAAATACCAATCCTAAAGCACCATGAATATCAGGATAAGTGGATCCATAACCGGGATAGCTGTTGTCATAGCTTTCTTTGGTGAAATAGAGTGAACCAATCTCGTCTAAAGCTTCATGAAAATAGCCGGCAAAAAGATTGTTCAACCCGTCATAATTATCTCTTGGTACTACAGGATTCTCAGAACCAAAAGGCTTAGTTGGTTCGAAAAAGTAAGTGGAATTAGTACCCATTTCATGGAAATCTGTCACCACATTGGGATACCACTTATGGTAGAAGTCAATTCTTGCCTGACTCTCAACATGAGCCAAAGGCAACCAATCACGGTTTAGGTCATACCAATAGTGATTTGTTCTTCCGCCAGGCCACATTTCATTATGCTCAGCATCTGAAGGATCGGAAACCATAGGTTCTCCTTTGTAGGCATTGGCCCAGGTGGTATGTCTATCGCGACCATCTGGGTTAAAAGCCGGATCTATCATTAACACGGCCTCATCTAAAGCATTTGTTACTTCGTTGTGCAATCCAGCTACATAATAATAAGCTGCAAGCAATGCCGCTTCAGAACTAGACGGCTCATTGCCATGAACATTGTAGCCCAAGAGAACAATTGACTTTTGATTGGCATAATCTCCTTCTTTAGTACTAGGATCAACCAGTTTCAAATGTTCTTCTCTGATTTGATCTAAGTCGTTCAAGTTCTCAGCTGAAGTAACCGTCAGTACCACTAATTGCCTTTGTTCGTAGGTTTCGCCTATTGTATCCAACTTGGCACGGTCTGAGATTCTCGCCAGTTCCCTGAAATACCCTAAAATGGCATCATGTCTCGTATGCTGAGTTCCTATGGGATAACCCAAGTACTTCTCAGGAGATGGGATTTTACGATCAAAGCGTGCATTTTCTGGGAAGAAGTAATCGGTTTGAGCTGAGGCTGAGCCTATTGTGAGTAAAATAGCAAAGGCTGTTAATAGGTTTTTGTATTTCATCATTAGTAGTTATCGGTTGAACGATTATCGGAAAACAGGTTAACTGATTTCTATTTGACTTCCCGCAAGGCGGGCTGGTTCTTGACGGTTAAGTTAAACAAATCAGGGCGATGATAATGGCCAATTGGGTCGAAGTCCAGTTTAGCTTGTGTCACCCGATCTAAATTGATTTCAGCGGTAAGGATGCCTTCTTCGGTCCATAGCGGACCTGCAATAACTTCACCCAATGGATCGATTATTACAGAACCTCCTCTACTCATCACCTCAGGCTGTTTTAATAAATCTTCTGTGCTTTGTAAATCAGCAGGATACATGCTTTTAGTCACAAATTGATTGCACCCAAACACATAACACCTACCCTCTAAAGCAATGTGCTTCATGGTCGATTGCCAGTTTTCTCTAGCGTCTGCTGTTGGTGCCAAATAAAGCTGAACACCCTTTTGATACATTGCCATTCGAGCCATTGGCATATAATTCTCCCAACAGATCAATCCGCCTAATTTTCCAATGTCGGTCTGAAAAGTGCTTAGTGTAGAGCCGTCATCTTCCCCCCAAATAATGCGTTCCTGTGCAGTTGGCTTTATTTTTCGATGCTTTCCTATCAATTCACCAGTAGGTGAAAAGTAAAAGATGCTGCAATAAAGTGTACCTGAGACATTGTCCCTCTCATTCACACCAATCGCTAAGAACACGCCATTTGTTTTGGCTATTTGTCCTAATCGAGAGCAAGCCGCATCACCTTCAGCAATGGAGGAATCCCAATACCTTTGCCAAAGCGCTCTACCCTCCTCCGTTCGGCTTCCTACTACAGTCCCAAAGCTCAATCCTCTGGGATAAACGGAAATAAAGGCTTCAGGAAAAAGAACCAATTTTGATCCCAACTCAACCGCTTGCTTAACCAGGCCCTCAGTCTTATCAAGTGTGGCTTCTAAATCGAATAGAACTGGGGCATGTTGAATCACTGAGGCGAGAAACTTCTTCATGGAAGCAAATTATTTAAATAATGTAGAAAAAAAGACCTTTGGCTTAAAACTATAATTAAATTAATCGTGTATTATTACATATAAACAAAGTGTATAAATACACTCATGAGTAAGAAAAGCAAAAACATCATCAATGATCCTTCAGTGGCCTATCAAACGCCACAAACTAGTTACTTTCAATTAGCCGAAAGGGCAATTTCCAAAACATATATAAAAGAGGTGCTCCAAGTCACAAGAATACCGCTCAATGAATTCATAGAATTAATTCCTATCTCCATAGACACCTACAAACGCAAGAGTATTTTCAATCCAACAGTTACAGAAAAGGTGCTGCAAATAGAAGAAGTTTATCAAACAGGTTTGAAAGCTTTTGGTGAGGGTTTTCATTCTTGGATGCTCGCTGAAAACGTAATGCTTGATGGTCAAAAACCAAAAGCCTTTCTGGTCAATAGTTTTGGCATGAGAAAGCTCTTAGAAATCATCGGTCGCATGCAACATGGCATTCTCGCATAATGCTCATTTATAGGATTTCTAAATCTGAATTTGCGAATGACTTGTCCGGAACTGGCGCAGGGCTTTATGGAGGGCGTTGGAATCCTAAAGGCTTCAACATGGTGTATGGAGCAGAAAGTATTTCTTTAGCTTCTTTAGAATATCTCGCTCATAACTTCCATCTCATTTCTACCATGGAAATAACGCTCAGCATTATTGCAGTTCCTGATGACTCTACAATTATGGAATTGAAACAGACCGATTTGCCTGAAAACTGGAATACTAAAATTTCTTCATTCCATACCACACAAGAAATGGGAGTTCGTTTCCTTCAACAAAGTAAAAGCTATCTATTAAAAGTGCCTTCAGCCATTATTCCTTTGGAATTCAATTTGCTCCTCAACCCAAGTCATGAGCTTCATTCCAAAACTAAAATCATTGACCAAATCACTCCATTTAAGTTAGACGCTCGCCTTCTAGGAATTAGTAATTCATAATATCCGCCAACTTTAAGATTACCTGTTTTTGACCAATAATTGTATCTTAAAGCCATGATGCGCAAACTTCTCCTCTCCTGCTTTTCGTTTTGGTATGTCATTTCTTGTTTTGGACAAACACAGCCCTTAACCAATGTATATAATAGGGCAAGCATAAGTCTCAATGGCGAATGGCATTATATTGTAGACCCTTATGAAAATGGCTATTATGATTACCGCTATCAACCATTCGATCAATCTAAAAACCCATCCAGAAATGCATTTTTCCTAAACTCAAAGCAGCGAGATAAAACCGAACTCATAGAATACGACTTCGATAAGTCTCCCACAATGAATATTCCAACTGACTGGAATACGGCAGACGAAAAGCTTTTCTATTATGAAGGTACTGTTTGGTTTAAAAAGTCCTTCACCCTAGATGCAGTAAAGACATACCAACGTTACTTTATTCATTTTGGGGCGGTGAACTACAAAGCAGAAGTATATCTCAATGGTAAGAAATTGGGGACCCATGTTGGAGGATTCACTCCTTTCTATTTTGAAGTAACC
Source organism: uncultured Roseivirgaceae bacterium (assembly GCA_964350505.1). Taxonomy (GTDB): domain Bacteria; phylum Bacteroidota; class Bacteroidia; order Cytophagales; family Cyclobacteriaceae; genus Roseivirga. Next base: position 34,243 of record CAYGKL010000009.1, read on the forward strand.
GATAACCTCGAACAGGAGAACTTTGTAGTGGTGAAAGTCGATAATAAAAGACAGAAAGAGGGAGTTCCTACCCTCAACACAGATTGGTGGAACTATGGAGGCATTACTCGCGATGTTAAAATAGTGACTACGCCCTCTACCTATATCAATGATTATCAATTGACTCTAAATTCTCAAGATGAGATTGAATTGGAGCTAAGCCTTACTGGGCCTGAAAAAGCGAATCAAGCAGTAACGATCAATATTGAAGAGCTAGGCATTAACACCTCAATAACCTCCTCTTCAACAGGTAGAATCAATACTGTTTTCAACCCGAAAAACTTAACCAAGTGGTCACCGAACAACCCCAAACAATATGAACTGATCATCGCAACTAAGAACGATCAGTTGAGTGAACTCATCGGTTTCAAGAGCATTAAGACTTTGGGACAAAAAATTATGCTCAACAACGAGCCTATCTTCCTTAAAGGAATTTCAATTCATGAGGAGAAACTAGGAGGCGGAAGAGTCAACACCAAAGAAGATGCTCGTCAATTGTTAGCATGGGCGAAAGAACTAGGTTGTAATTATGTGAGACTCGCACATTACCCTCATAATGAACATATGGTGCGCTTGGCAGATGAAATGGGCATTATGGTATGGGAAGAAATTCCAGTGTATTGGACTATTGATTGGACCAATACCGAAACCTATGCAAATGCTGAAAATCAATTGATTGAAATGATCAATAGAGACAAAAACCGCAGCTCTGTCATTATATGGTCGATGGCTAATGAAACCCCCGTGAGAACAGAAAGGAATGCTTTTTTGTCGAAGCTGACGCGTAAGGCCCGTAGTCTTGATGGTAGCCGACTGATCAGTGCAGCCTTAGAACAAAGCTCATTAGGTGGTGACGGCAACACCAGAACGATTAGTGATCCGTTTGCCTCAGATGTAGATGTGCTTAGTTTTAACCAATATATTGGTTGGTATGACGGTCTACCAGATAAAGCAAGAAATATCAATTGGCAAATTGACCTTGACAAACCTGTTTTGATCTCTGAATTTGGAGCTGGAGCTAAATATGGTTTCCATGCCGACAGCAGAACACGTTTCTCTGAAGAATATCAAGCAGACCTTTATAAGGAGACCATCGATATGCTGAAACGAATTCCTCAGCTGCAAGGCTTCTCTCCATGGATTTTGATGGACTTCAGATCACCAAGAAGAGTTCTGCCCGAGATTCAAGACAATTGGAACCGTAAGGGTTTGATTTCAGAAAAAGGCGATAAAAAACAGGCTTTCTTTGTGTTACAAGAGTTTTATAAGAATCGCTAGACTCAGCTAGAATCTATAACTTTGTTCATAAATTCAATTTATGTCTGAAGACAAAACTGTCCGAATCAACAAATACCTGAGCGAAGTTGGCTACTGCTCCAGAAGAGCTGCAGATAAACTGCTCGAACAAGGTAGAATCACCATCAATGGTAAAGTCCCTGAACTCGGCACTAAAATTACTGAAGGAGATGTTGTTCGAGTTGATGGTGCATTGATCACCACTCCCGAAGATGACCATGTCTATATTGCATTTAATAAACCTGTGGGTATTGTATGCACTACAGATACCCGCGTTGAAAAAGACAACATCATAGATTACATCAATCACCCCAAGCGAATTTTCCCTATTGGTAGATTGGACAAACCCAGTGAAGGTTTGATTTTGCTCACCAGCGATGGAGACATTGTGAACAAAATTCTGAGAGCCAGAAACCATCATGAGAAGGAATACATTGTGGAGGTCAATAAGCCTGTGACTGAAGACTTTGTGGAAAAGATGAGTAACGGAATACCAATTCTCGAAACAGTAACTAGGAAGTGCAAGGTGGAAAAGATCAGTGAATTCAAATTCAAAATCATTCTCACCCAAGGCTTAAATCGTCAAATCAGAAGAATGTGCGAATACTTAGAATATGATGTTTGGAGTTTGAAAAGAACTCGAATCATGAACATCCATTTAGATTTAAAAGTGGGTCAATGGCGTGACCTCACACAAAAGGAGCTTGAACAGGTCAATAAGCTTGTGGCAGATTCATCCAAAACTTTCGATTAATCGCTTAAGAAAATGAAAACATGGATAGCTCTTTTACGAGGTGTGAATGTTGGTGGCAACAAGAAGCTACCGATGAAAGAGCTAACAAATCTTTTAAAGTCAAATGGTTTTGCTCATGTTAAAACCTATATCCAAAGTGGTAATATAATTTTTCAACACGCTTCAAAACCAGAAAGAGAAATTGGTGACCTTATTGAAAAACAGTTTGGATTTAACCCTTCGGTATTTATGCTGAGCGCGGAAGAACTTGAAAAAGCTGCAATGAATAATCCATACCCTACAGAAATTGGTAAGGCAGTTCATTTCTTTTTCTTTCATAAACAACCAGAGACAGTTGATTATGAATTGTTAGATTCGCTGAAAGCTACTTCAGAAGAATATCGACTCATCGACAATGTATTTTACCTGTATGCGCCAGAAGGGATAGGCCGTTCTAAAATGGTTGAAAAAATGTCAAAAGCTTTCTCAAAAGCAAACATAACAGCCCGGAATTTGAATACGATATCCAAAATATGCGAAATGGTAAGATGAATTTTTGATGAGATATGCCAAATCGAGACTTAATTGAGTCTTTTTGCAGGCTGTTAGCTGTTAAATTAGTTGCTCTTCACAATTCCTATTACCTTTGTATTAAATTATTACATGGCCGCTAATTTCTTTGGAACTCTTTTTGCCACTTTCATTTTCAATTGAACCTCTAATGCAAGTCATTAAGTTAAGTTGATCTTCCAAAATTGATCGTAAAGAAACCCTCAGTAATTGTATTACTGATTGAAGCCTGTGTATAGTTAACCAGTTAGAATTGGTAATAGATAGTTGATTAAGAAATAAGAAGAATTGAACAAATATATTTATGAGCAAAGAGGATAAGGAAATAGTAGAAAAAGCAAGTCCGTTCGAAGCGTTGAGAGCTTTATACTATTCTGGTAAGGTAAAACCAACACTTAATAAAATCATAGTTGAATTAGAGAATGAACCTAATCAACTAGACCTGATTCTTCTTGCTTGCCAATGTTTATTGAGAGGCAAGGATTACGAGCAATTATCTGCGTTTGCAGATAAAGCTTTGGCATTAGATGATGAGTCGGCAGCAGGTTATTACTTCAAAGGTGTGGCTTTGCATCATTCTAAAGGCAAAGAACAGGATGCTTTAAAAATGTTTAAGGAAGCCATTACACGTGATCCTGAAAACGTGGTGTACCTAAAAGCTAAAGCTGAAACCCATTTAGCCCTTTTTAAAGATTACCACTTGCCAATGCAAATTGCAGATAAACAAAGGATTAAAGGAGAAGAATGCCTAAACCAAGTGGTAGCTATAGTTGAAGCAAAAGAGAACCCTACTTATCTAGAGTATCTTACAATTGCCGATGTAAGCATCACCATCAATAAAAACATTGATGCTAAAATGTACTACATCAAAGCGGTTGACGCCTTCAATGCTGCGGAAAAAGAAGATCAGAATAACATTGTTATGAAGGATATCATCAAAGCTCAAAACGCCTGTAACAGACTGATGCAGAAGTTTACCGAGTAGGTAAAACCTAAATATTCAAAAGCTTAAAAAGCCTTGAGTTAACCTTTAACTCAAGGCTTTTTTTATAGCTATTCCTCTGGAACACCTCTCATAAAAACTCATTGGCAGCTTCCAATGATTAGAAGTACATTCCCAAATAACAATTATATAACTATGATATTACTTCGCAACCTTATGCTGCTGGTTGTTATTTTGGGCACTACAACCACCCTTTCAGCTCAAGATGCTGGCAGCGACTCAACCAAAACAGAGAAGAAAAAGAAAAACAAAAACCTTCCGCTAGAAGCAGGAAGAACTTTTGAATTCGACCTTAACGAAGGCTCATGGATTGCACTGGATGTAAGCCCTGATGGAAACACAATCGTTTTCGACTTCTTAGGCGACCTCTATACTATGCCGATTACCGGTGGCAATGCCACTCAACTGACGGAGGGCATGCAGTTCGACTCACAGCCTCGCTTTAGCCCCGATGGAGAGAAAGTGATTTTCATATCCGATGAATCTGGAGGAGAAAATGTATGGACTGTGGACGTTGTTTCAAACGAAAAGAAGCAAATCACCAAAGGAAATAACAATGCCTACCAATCGCCAGAATGGGTGCCCGATGGCAAGTACATGATTGCCTCAAAACAGGCACGTGGCTCACACAAAATCTGGTTATACCATGTAGATGGTGGTTCTGGTGTAGCCTTGGTCGATGAGCCAAGCCAATTACGTATGTTGGAAGGTGCTTTCAGCAATGACCCGAGACACGTTTGGTTCTCCCGAAGAAATGGCTCTTGGGACTATAATGCAGCCATGCCACAATATCAAATTGGACGCTATGATAGAGAAACGGGTGAGATGATCACTCAAACTTCGCGTTATGGCTCGGCATTCCGTCCTACACCAAGTTCAGATGGCAAGTGGTTGGTTTATGCCACAAGACATGACGAAGAAACAGGTCTTGTACTTAGAGACCTAGCCAACGGAAACGAAAGCTGGTTGGCCTACCCTATTCAGCATGACGACCAAGAATCTAGAGCTTCTAGAGATGTGTTACCAGGCTTTTCTTGGACTCCAGACAATCAGTCGATTGTTATCTCCTACGGAGGAAAAATCTGGAAGATCAATGTAAAAACAAAAGCATCAACCGAAATCAAGTTCCGAGTGGACTCAAAAATTGAAATGGGGCCTCTTGTTGAGTTTGACTATCCTATTTCTGATGAAAATGAGTTCACAGTTACACAGATCAGAGATATTGCTCCTTCACCAAACGGTAAACAAATGGCTTTTACTGCTCTCAATGAACTATACATTGTTGACTTACCGAATGATACACCAAGAAAAGTATTAGAACTCAACGAAACACAAGCAGAACCTACATGGTCGCCTAATGGCGAATGGCTAGCTTTTGTTACTTGGGAAGCTGAGGGCGGAAAGCTCTACAAAGTTCGACCCAACGGCAGAGACCTCACCCAGCTCAACAAAGAAGTAGGTGTTTATCAAAACCCTGTGTGGAACAATGATGGGACTAAAATAGTAGCCATCAAAGGTTTGCCTGAAGATTTCAGAAATGCCCTTCAGAGAACTGCTTTTAGAGGCACCAGCGATTTGGTTTGGGTAGATGCCAATGGGTCAACTAATAACTTCATTTCATTCACCAATGGCAGAAGCAACCCGCATTTTGTAAAGAGTTCAGATCGAATTTACCTGTCGGGTTCAAGAGGTTTATCTTCCATTCGTTGGGATGGAACCGATGAGAAATACCACTTACAAGTAACCGGCAAATCTGCCCCAGGTGGTGGTAGTGGTGCACGAGCTTCATGGATAAAAATGGCTCCTGAAGGAGACAGAGCTATGGCTGCTGTTGTCAACGACCTCTTTGTGGTTACCGTGCCTCAAGTGAGCGATGAAGCTCCTTCCATCTCTGTGGCTAACCCTGCTAACTCGGCATTCCCTTCCAAGCAATTAACTGATATAGGCGGGCAATTTCCAGCCTGGGGTTGGAATGCTAAGAATGTACATTGGGCAATAGGCAATGCACATGTAGTTTGGAATTTCGAGGATGAGAAGACCTTCAATGATGCTCAAGAGGCGGCTAAAAAGGAAGCCGAAGCGAACAAAGAAGATGGAGAAAAGGAAGAAGAGAAATCTGATGATAAAAA
>CAYGKL010000009.1:40112-43520 GCA_964350505.1 uncultured Roseivirgaceae bacterium
TGGATTATTCAGGCAGCAAGAGAACAACGTATTATGCCTACCACTGAGGGTGGTCTTGACTTCAAGAACAACCTGACTCAGGTAATTGATGGTTACCCAGGGCACGAGCACTCCTTCCCAATTTTCCCATTGTATAAAGATGTGATCGATTTAGTGGCCTTCTCTAAAACAGCCTATACACCTACCCTTTTGGTAGCTTACGGTGGGCCTTGGACGGAGAATTATTTTTACTCCACTGAAAGACCTCATGACGATCCGAAGTTGAACCACTTTATGCCTCATGACAATTTAGACTCTAGAAGCAGAAGACGTAACGATGGCTGGTTTATGGAAGAAGAATATGTGCATGTAGAACAGTCTGGCTTTGCCAATGACTTGGTGAAAGCTGGTGGACGTGTTGGTGTGGGTGCTCACGGACAGTTGCAAGGCTTAGGTTACCACTGGGAGCTTTGGGCCGTGCAGTCTGGAGGAATGTCTGAATTGAATGCTTTGAAAGCAGCCACTATTTTAGGTGCTGAAGCCATTGGTTTGTCTAAAGACATTGGAACTATTGAAGCCGGTAAATTAGCTGACTTGGTGATCCTCAATAGCAATCCATTAGATAACATCAGAAACTCTAAAGACATCAGCCATGTGATGATCAATGGAAGACTATTTGAAGATGATACTCTAAATCAGGTTTACCCCGAGAAAAAGACACTTCCAAAACTTTGGTGGATGGATGTTGCGCCTAAGGGAGTACCGGGGATTAAGAAGTAGCAAGCTAGTATTTGATGTATAGATATCAGTTACTAGACATTAGATTTCAGACATTCGACAGAAATCGTATTTCGCGACTCTGAGAGTTGAGTCTTCATAATTAAAGTAAAAATGTTATTAGCCAACCAGATTGGTGGTTTAATGACACTTTTTTTCAAGTCTAAAATATAATATTTCATTCTCAACATCATATACAAAAACCAACCAGATGCCTAAAAAGTGGAGCAAACGAAATATTTTCAGAGCTGTCTGGTTTAGCTTGGTAGCCATATTCTTTATATGGAATTGGAATACATTCCAGTCGCACAACCTTCCTGAAGATACATTTTCAGACTCCAATCTTGTTTCTATTCATGAAACTGCTGATCAAATTATTTTTGAATCTATATCTTCAAAAAACGATCTTGAAGTTATCTTTTTTCAAGGAGGTTTAACTGACCCGAAAGCCTATGCTCCACTTTGTCGAAAAATGGCAGAAAATGGATATACCTGTAACTTGATAAAAATGGACTGGAGACTTCCTCAATTCGATTATCAAAAAGTATCTGAATTATTTAAACTGAAAGAAGGAAGCTTTGTCATTGGTGGGCACTCACAAGGCGCGAAAATGGCAGCTCAGTTTGTCTATGAAAACACAGGACTATTGAAAGGACTTTTTCTAATGGGAACTTCCCATCCGAGAGATATCGATTTGTCAGCCAGAAGCATTCCGACAATCAAGCTTTACGCAGAAATGGATGGATTAGCCAGTGTCTCTGAAGTAATGGAGAATAGAAATAAACTTCCGTCAAATACTCAACTCATAGAAATAAAAGGCGGTAACCATTCTCAATTTGGCTATTTGGGACAAATCCTCATGGATAGTTCTCCTTCTATTTCTTTAGAAGAACAACAGCGTTTAACATTTGAAGCATTGATCGATTTTTTCAAGAGAATAGAATCTGAAAAGTAAGAATATCGAACTTTAACTTTTGATAAAAAACTGACTAAATGGAATTTGCGTAAATTCCATGGACTTAGCCATCTTAATTGGGAAAGAATGACTTAAAACAACGAACCAAAAATTTCACGATATGAAAACCAAGCTTTTTACCTTAATCTTTGCTCTTGCTTTTAGTGGTAGCCTTTTGGCACAGACCCCGCTGACTAAGGAAGAGAAAAAATTTGCCACTGACTATATGAAAGAGTCGACTGACTATGCTTTGTCTGCCTTAAAAGGTCTCTCCGAAGAGCAGTTAACATTTAAGCCCGATGCCAATAGCTGGTCGGTTGAAGATTGCTTGAGACATTTGATGATTGCCGAACAAGGCCTTTGGATGGGATTCGTAGAAGCCTCATTAAAAACCACTGCAGACCCTGCCAATAGAACTGATTTAGCTTGGACGGATGAGCAAGTAATTGGCGCCATAACCAGCAGAGAGCAAAAAGCAACAACCAGCACAGCGGCCGAGCCACAAAACATGGATGGTAGCTTTAAAGATGTTTTGAACAACTTTAAAAAACTAAGAGCTGAGCATGTGAAATGGTTGAAAGGCACAAATGAGGATTTAAGAAACCGTGTGGCACAATCGCCCATCGGTAAGATAGATGTCTATCAGGCGGTGCTTTTAGTTTCTGGTCATGTAAAAAGACATACAGACCAAATGAAAGAAGTAATGGCCAGCGAAGGCTTTCCAAAGCAATAGTAGATTAAACTCAAATGATAAACTGAAGCCTTTCACCATGTGAAAGGCTTTTTTGTTTAAGATAACTTGTTGTGAATCAGATCAGAAACAGAAGGCAATAATCAAATTGATCACTTATTTGAGTATTTTAGATTTCAACTCTTAAACTAAAACTCATGCTTCGATCAGCGATCTCCACGCAAAGATGCTTTCATTGGCTTGTCATTTCTCTATTCTTTATCTCATTCAGCTGCCAAAAGAAGACGGATAAAATCTTAGTCTTTACCAAAACTGCAGGCTACCAGCATGGCTCAATTCCCAAAGGTATTGCTGCTATACAAAAGCTGGCTATAGAAATGAATGTGGAAGTAGACACCACTTCTGATGCCTCATGGATCAATGAAGAGCGTCTGGTCGATTATAAAGCTGTAGTTTTTCTAAGCACCACCGGAGACATTCTCGATCACTACCAGCAGGCAGATTTTGAAAGATTCATTCAGGCCGGTGGAGGGTTTGTTGGCATTCATGCAGCAGCCGACACCGAATACCAATGGCCTTGGTACAATCAACTAGTCGGTGCCTATTTTTTGAGTCATCCGCATCAACAAGAGGCTAAACTTAAAATTGTGGATAAAACTCATCCAGCTACAGCAGAACTTCCTGAAGAATGGATGCACTTCGATGAGTGGTATAACTACCGCAACATATCTGCTGACCTTAATGTGTTAATTCAATTAGATGAATCTAGCTACGAGGGAGGAGAAAACGGATCGAATCACCCTATTGCTTGGTACAGAGCCTTTGATGGCGGCCGCATGTTCTATACTGGTCTGGGTCATACCGATGAAAGTTATTCAGACTCGCTTTTTCTGAAGCATTTGAAAGGAGGAATTTCTTATGTCATTGATGGTGCGAACAAGGACTATGGCAAATCCACCTCTTTAAGAGTTCCTTTAGAAAATCGCTTCAATAGAGAGGTATTAGC
>CAYGKL010000009.1:43620-46035 GCA_964350505.1 uncultured Roseivirgaceae bacterium
CGATTTACCTTGAACGATGATGTGCTAGACCTTACTTCTGAGAAGATCATGCTTGAGTTCCCTAGCACTAGAGAATGTTGTCATTCAGGGGGTTCTTTGGAGTTTGATGCAGAGGGCAACCTTTATATTTCTACAGGCGATAATACGAATCCATTCGAATCTGATGGCTATTCACCAAGCGATGAGCGTCCTGGCAGATCGGTATGGGATGCCCAAAAATCTAGTGCCAATACAAATGACCTAAGAGGAAAAGTTATCCGCATCAAACCAGAAGCAGATGGCTCCTACTCTATTCCCGAGGGTAATCTTTTTGAAGATGACGACCCGAAAACTAGACCTGAAATCTATGTGATGGGAGTAAGAAATGCTTTTAGGCTTTCAATAGACCAAGCCAATGGCAATGTATATTGGGGAGATGTAGGTCCGGATGCTGGGAGATCAGATTCACTCAGAGGACCTTATGGGATCGATGAGATCAATCAAGCCAAACAACCTGGAAATTGGGGATGGCCCTATACAAGAGGCAACAACAAGCCTTATTGGGATTATGATTTCGCTAGAAAAAAATCAAGACAACCTTTCGACCCCAATAACCTGATCAACGACTCTCCTAACAATACGGGAATTCAAGAGCTTCCTCCAGCACAGCCTTCCTTTATTTGGTATCCCTATAATGCTTCTCCTGAATTTCCTTGGGTAGGCACAGGGGGCAGAACAGCCATGGCTGGGCCTGTTTTCAGAAAGGCATCATTCGATCCTTCTGCTACAACCTTCCCTGATTATTTTGAAGGAAAACTCTTTGTATATGAATGGATGAGAGATTGGATCTTTGCTGTTACAATGGATGAAAACGATGACTTTGTTCAGGCCGAACCCTTTATGCCTAATGCTGAATTTCATAACCCTATAGACATGACCTTTGGCAAAGATGGGAGCCTTTACATTATTGAATATGGTGAAAGTTGGAATACTCAAAACCTAGATGCTCAACTCAATAAAATCACATACGTAGCTGGCAATAGAGCACCGATTGCTCGAATATCTGCTAGCGAATCTTTAGGTGCGGCTCCTCTAAGCGTTCGCTTTTCAGGTCAAACGTCAGAAGATCTAGAAGGTGATGCTTTGAGTTATGCATGGACTTTTGGCGAAAATTTAGGCAGCAGTAGCCAAATGAATCCTGAATTCACATTTACAGAGCAAGGCAGATATCAGGTAAACCTAACCGTAACCGATCCGCAAGGCTTAAAAAGCCAAACAACTTATGACATTTTGGTAGGCAATGCCCCTCCTCAAATCACAATTAACCTAAAAGACGACAACGAGTTTTACGACCTCAATTCTAGCATGGAATATGAAATATCTATTACTGATAAAGAAGATGGAAGTTTAGAAAGTGGAGGCGTTTCGGCCAATGATATCTTGGTTTACCTTACCTACATGCCTGAAGGCGAAGTAAAAACAAATGACCAAAAAGGGCATCAGATAGAGCTGAATACCAAAGGCAAACAACTGATCAATGATTCCGATTGCAAGGCTTGCCATGCTATTGCAACCAAAATAAATGGTCCTTCTTATCAAATGATTGCTCAAAAATATAGTGAAGTAGACCTCCCAATGTTGGTCGGGAAAATACAAAACGGAGGAGCTGGTGTATGGGGTGAAACTCCTATGGCAGCACACCCTCAGCTCAAGAAAGAAGATATCACTGAAATGGTCAACTACATTTTGAGCCTCAAAGAAACGCGCCCCTCCTTGCCTATTCAAGGAACGCTAAGATTCGATCAGCACGACACCAAAAACACCCAGGGCATATATGTATTAACAGTGGCTTACACCGACAAAGGCAATGGCGATATACCTGCGATTGCGTCAAAGGAGCAGTTTGTCTTTACTTCATCCAAACAGGAAAAATAATTAGTGATCAACTTCCAGCGCAACCTGAGAGAAAACAATTGTCTGAATCACAGATGAATAAGATTAAATGATGCACACAGATTTAAAATACAAGGCTATTACAGAGCAGATTATCGGGGCTTCTTTCGAAATACATTCATTCCTAGGAAATGGATTCCAAGAAGTGATTTATCAAAGAGCATTAGCCTATGAAATGAGTCAAAGAGATTTGAATTTTCAAAGAGAAATAGAACAAGACATATTCTATAAAGAACTCTCAAAACCAATCGGTACCAGACGTGCAGATTTTGTGGTCGAAGAGAAAGTATTGGTTGAATTAAAAGCCGTGAAGGAAATAGAAGATGTTCATTTGGCGCAAGCGCTGAACTACCTTAAAGCTTATAGACTTGAGGTAGGATTATTGATCAATTTTGGTTCAAAAAGCTTAACTTTTAGAAGATTAGTGCTTTCTAAAACTCAGTGAAATCCATCAATCCATTTAATCAGCGATTCAGACAATAT
>CAYGKL010000009.1:46135-49960 GCA_964350505.1 uncultured Roseivirgaceae bacterium
GAAATAGAAGACGTCAATCTGCTCAGAGATAAAGTCTTCATTAACAGATTGATCATATTAGAATCCATAGAATACGGACGCATAGAAAATTTCAAGGAAAGTATTAAAAAAGCCATGAAGGTAGACTCTTTATTAGCCAGCAGACTTAATTGATAATCAATGCTCAATTGCCATCCCAACCTCATAGGAAACAATTATCTGAATCACAGATAAATAAGATTAAATGATGCATACAGATTTAAAATACAAGGCTATAACAGAGCAGATTATTGAGACTTCTTTCGAGGTACATTCATGTGGGCTCCCAATAAATTTCGGTTCAAAAAGCTTAATCTTTATAAGGTTAGTGATTGCTAAAACTGAGTGAAATCCATCAATCTATGTAATCATCGGTTTAGACAATTTGCTCAACTTCTTCCTTAACCTCATGGGAAACAAATGAATAGTAAGCTCCTCAAATATGCTTGAGGTGCGGTTATACCCGCAGCGCTCGGAATTCTTATAGCCTTAAGCCTCAGAAAGTCGAATGACAATAGAAGATTAGCTAGTAATATCACAGGCCATAGGTGAACAAAAAAACAGTCAACTAATCAAACAAAACTTTTCACCATCCGTATCACAATAGAAATTAATTAATAGTATTACTATCGTGATCAATAGCAAAACACTTAATACTTATCCCCTCTTTCTGGTTTTCTTTTTTCCACAACTTGCCTGTAATGAGGAGGACAACCTAAGTCCGACAGTTGATCACATTGAAACAATGACCGAAAGCCAAGCCGTTTTTCAAGATGACGGAAAGATTAAACTTCGGCTGAGCTTTGTAAACAACTCAAATTCCCTTGAACTCAATAATGATTGGCACTTCATCTCTGTTGATCAAAACCCCATCAGATTTGACAACAGTGAGAGTGAAGATGTTTTAGAGTTTCAACTACAATAACTTGTAACCCCCAAAAACAAAATGAACAGAAAAATTGCCTCCGCTTTAATTTTTGGTTGTTTAACCTTATTTCAAATCAACTTATTTGCTCAAGAAAGCAACGAAGCACAAACCCTATTCGGAGGTGAAAAGCCTCTTAGCACAAAAGATATCGGACTAATAGTTGCTCCAAGTTATGGAATCACTCAAATGGACGGGAGTACCGCTTCGTTGTTGAACCTTCGTGCTGGTATCAATCTAAAAGACAAGTTTTCCTTTGGTGCATATTTCAATACTTCATTGAATGAAATAAGACCGCAAAGCGAAGTGCTTCAAAACATCTATATGGACTATTGGTCTGTTGGTGGATTTGCAGAATACACCTTGTTCTCAAAAAAGCTGTTTCACGTTACATTCCCGCTGTACATTGGATATGGGGAAGTACAAATGGACAACGAAAATGGAGATCCAGGACTAGGAGAATCGAACTTTTTCCAAGTTGAGCCTTCCGCCTTATTAGAAGTGAATTTACATAAACATGTTCGATTTAATCTTGGGGCAGGCTACCGATTTGTCGGTTCAATGAACTACCGAAACTTAGATCAGTCAGACATCTCAGGTTTTACAGGTTATGTCGGACTGAAATTCGGACTATTCAAATAGTAGAAACACTACGGCACGAGCCATAAAAAGAAGGCGATCTAGCACCTCCTTGAACTATGTATCCACACATAATCCTTTGGTTCATAAAACAGGAAGCATTGAGTTAAGAGATCGCCTTTTTTTGATTTACTACCAGATATCAGAGAAGCTAGTCTTGACTTAGCGTCATTCCTTGGCCAAAGAAAGTTCAAAAAGCAAATTGATTCGATATTACTTCAACTCCTCTAGAACAGACTGCGATTGAGCAATCAAAGCCCCCGCATCGGTGCCGCAAGCTATCAACTGATAACCTTTCTTTTTGTAGGCGATCACAGATTCGGGCTTCATTCCGAAATAGCCCATTGGCATATTTACTTTTGCACAGGCTGCCTCCACTTTGGAAATGGCTTCAATCACTTTTGGGTGATCTACCTGCCCCATTAAATGCAAACTCGCTGAGAGGTCAAAAGGCCCAATGAAGATGGCATCAACCCCTTTTACTTCTAAGATAGAATCAATATTGTTCACCCCTTCGATATGTTCAATCTGAATAACTACTAATGTTTTCTCATTGGCGGTTTCCAAATAATTGGAGAAATGATAGCCATAACCATGAGCTCTGGCAGGACCAACGCCCCTATCGCCTTGCGGAGGATATTTCGCCCAAGCCACAGCTTTCTCAGCTTCTTCTTTTGTATTCACTTTAGGAACAATAATACCAGTAGAGCCAATGTCTAAAGCCTTCTTAATGTGACTTTCTGTTAATTCTGGAACGCGAACTAGCGCAGCACAATTCGGGTGCATGGCTTGTAGCATTCGTTGTGCTTCCAACATACCATGGGCTCCGTGTTCTAGGTCGATGAATAACCAATCGTAACCCACTGAACTGAGAATTTCAGCAATTTCTGGAGAGGGTAATCCTAACAATGTACCTAGGAGTGTTTCTCCTTTTTGAAGGCGATTTTTAAAGTCCATAAGTGAATTTAATCAGTCAAATGGAGACTTAAATGAAATGGATGATAATTTCTTCTTTGGACAAACAATCTCTATTTTTCGACCTGAAATTAACCAGTCACATATTCGCATGGATATTTTTACCATCATAACCATTCTTACTGTTCTTTCGGCAGCCTTTGCATTCATCAACACTAAGTTTCTTAAGCTTCCATTCACCATTGGGCTGATGATAATTGCGATGTGCTTTACCTTGGTCATTATTGTATTGGGCTATTTTGAGCATTGGATTCTAGATGAAGCCAAACTCCTCATACAATCGATCGACTTTAAAACGGTGCTTCTAGAGGTAATGCTGAGTTTCTTGCTTTTTGCAGGCGCTTTGCACACTAAGCTCGATCAACTGGCAAAACACAAGGCACCTATTTTACTATTCGCCACAGTTGGGGTGGTTCTATCTACCTTTCTGATTGGAGGTATGTTCTACTATTTAGCCATTCTGGTGGGGCATGAAATTCAGTTTATCTATTGCCTTTTGTTTGGAGCACTCATCTCTCCTACCGACCCTATTGCGGTTTTAGGAATTCTCAAAGATGCCAATGCCCCTAAAAACTTGGAGATTAAAATTGTAGGCGAATCACTGTTCAATGATGGTGTGGGTGTTGTGGTTTTCTTGGTCATTTTCTCCATTGCACAGCAAGGAATTGGTGCCGTTGAAGCTGATGAAGTCGGCCTACTCTTTTTTGAAGAAGTATTTGGCGGAATAGCGCTGGGCTTCGGACTGGGTTGGTTGGGTTTCCAGGTTATGAAAGCCATCGATCATTATGAAACTGAGGTTATGATCACTTTGGCCTTGGTGATGGGCATCTATGGTATTGCACATTATTTACATTTTTCGGGTCCACTAGCAGTCGTTGTAGCGGGTATCTTTATCGGGAATAAATCGCCAGAAATTGCCTGGTCTAAAACCACACAGAACTATGTAGACAAATTCTGGGAGTTAATCGATGTATTCTTAAACGCCATACTTTTTGTGCTTATAGGCCTAGAACTCCTCGTGATCACCATCAATGGTGAATATATAATGCTTGGGCTTATTGCTATCCCCATGGCGCTATTGGCCAGGTATATCGCTTTGGCTGGGCCTATTCAAATCTTTAAAAAGAAGCTCGATTTCATTCCTAAAACCAACCTTATCATGACATGGGGTGGAATCCGTGGTGGAATCTCCATCGCTTTGGCACTTTCCCTTCAACCCGAAATGGAAAGAGACCTTTTCTTAACCGTTACCTATGTAATAGTTGTCT
>CAYGKL010000010.1:0-32932 GCA_964350505.1 uncultured Roseivirgaceae bacterium
AGCCTGTTGCAAAGCACAAAGGGTGCTACAGAATTTACCAATTGAACCTCTAGCATTTCAGTGGTAGGAATTTCTCCTAATTTCAAGCGCCAACTATTGGTTTTCCTCAGATCGACCTGCTGTAAATCTGCATCGAGTTTGCCTTCAGGAAAGATTTCTTCAGCACTCAAGGAATTGTCGATGCTGTAAGGGATTTGTGAAAGCTTTGCAGAAGCACTTAAGCCAATCCCAATTTGTTTACCATGCCAAGTAACTGGCAGGTTTTTGCCTTGTCCTTGGTCAAAGCCATCACTCAAAGTCCTGAGCTCTTTCAAGCAAGCATCATGGTCAGCCAGCAGCGATTGAGCCAAAGGAGGTAATTGATCAAATGATTTCTCCTCATTGGGCATCAGGTGTTTATAAAAGCCTGCTGGGCGCCTTACGGTCTGGGCAGCATTGTTAATGAGTACATCCAGCCTACTGTATTTTTGCTCAATGTAATTACAGAAAATCTCAACGCTTGGAATATGCCTCAAATCCAAACCATGGATTTTCAATCGATGTCCCCACTCATTGAAATCGTGCTCTTTGGCATAGCGAAGGGCAGAATCTACCGGAAAGCGAGTAGTGGCAATTACTGTGGCACCAGCTCTGAGCATCAAGAGTGTGATGTGGTAGCCTATTTTCAGTCGTGAACCCGTTACCAAAGCTACTTGATCTGTGAGGTCTGCCGTTTGAAAGCGCTTGGCATAGTTGAAATCACCGCACTCTTTACACATGCTATCATAGAAATGATGAAGCTTGTTGAATACAGCTTTGCACACATAACAGTTTCGGGGTGATTCAAGCTCAATCTCTTGATCAGTTGGTACATCGACCATAGAAGGGGCGATAAAGATGGTGGCTTCTCTGGCGCTTCTTATACCCGTGCTTTTTCTAGCATGTTTGTCTTTCTCAATTTGCTTTCGCTTAGCCGCTTTTTTAAAGTCTTTCTTTCGCTTGGAGAATTCTTCTCTGCTGGGTCTGGACAGTAAACCTGCTGCCTTTAAGAGCTCTAAACGCGTATCTTGAGGAATATCAAAGATCTGATTGGTGTCTTGATTCAGCTGGTTTAAAATGGAAATGCAGAGCTCAATCTGCTCTTGACTTAATTTATTCTCAACCTGTTTGTCTGCTTCTTCCTCAGCCATAATCCAAAAAATATTCGCAAAAGTATTATTATAAATCGTGTTATGGAATCTTCAGACCAAAAAGGATTTTGACTAACAGCCAAAGAAGGGATCAGACAATGAAAAGGCCTCTTTATTTCAGGAAAACTCTTCTAACACCGATGAAGACCAGAATCATTAGAGAGTAGCCAATAAAGAAGGGGATAATGTAATTCACCCAACCCAATGCTAACATGAGGCCGATCAGCAGCAATTGAAAACCTAAACCGAAAGTTGATAAGGCCGTCATGAACCATTTTGGTACAGACTTTTCTTCAAAGGCCTTAGGGTCTAGTGAATAGATGATCTTATCAAACACAATGTAGAGCGTGTTGTAAATATGATAGAGCAAATCTACATGCTTCTGCTTTTCACCCGGTAGGGCAGTGGGAGCATGGTCTTCCATTACTCTACTTGTTTTATCTCCGTTTTGCTGATTGCGCAAGATCACGTAATAATAATTGTACAAGGTGCCTTGGAGCTGTATGCCCACAAAGGCCAATAGCGTATAGAGAATATTGGTTTCTGCGATAGACCAAATGGCCAATAAAAACATAAAGTTTAAGATAATGTCAGCAATAGAATCGAAATACCTTCCGGTATAAGATGGTGTCTGCTTGATTCTTGCCAATTCACCGTCTGCGGCATCTAAAATAGATTTAAAGACCAGAAAGAATGCAGCAGCCCAAAAGTATCCATTGAGGATACAGTAGATCGCAAACAAGCCAGAGATGATAAACCCAATGGTAACGTGAATAGCAGTGAAACGCGTTTCCTTTAAACCATTGGCAATGAGGCGGGCGGTAGACCTACCATAATCGGAAAGGTCTATAAATTGAAATGACTGCGGTAATTTAGACAAACTAGCTTTTTTTCATGGATGAGAGCCAACTTATAAGTCTGCCTCACCAAGATTCGTATGGCATGCTTTCATGCCGAACTGCAAAGAAACAAGAACCTTGTCTTTAAGTTTACAAAAATGTCAGTTTTGTTTGACTCAACTTACTTGCTGAGTTCTTTCAGAATCTGATTAGCAGCCTTACTTAGTTTTTTAGGCGTCTTTGGCCCACTGTGATTGACTATGATAGAAATACCTAGGTCATATTTAGGAAAGAGAAACACCCAGTTTTGCGTTCCGCTCGTTCCACCATGGTGATTGAATGGAGTGCCATTTTTGTCCTTCCAAGCATTCCAGAAGTAGCTCACCCAGCGGGTGTTCTTTTCATAAAGGATTTTATGAGACTCTTGAACTGCTGAATCTTCATTGATCAAATTGAATTCAATCCATTTCATGAGATCAGGTAAAGTAGATTTAAGTCCGCTGCCTGTTGCCCAAAGTGGGTTAATTTGGGAGGGTGAGGGTGTGTTATTATCCATCCAATAGCCTTGAGCTATTCGTGTTTGCTGTTCATCTGTTAAGTTGATGGCCGTATTGTTCATGCCGAGCTCATCCAAGAGCTCATCTTGCAATAGTTCATCGTATGTTTTTTCGTAAACAGAAGTGAGAATATAGCCCATGAGTTCTGCTCCAGCATTGGAGTAAGCATAATTCGACCCAGGAGGGTTTTGAAGTTCAAATGCTCGCAAATACTTGGAAAAGTCGTCTTTGGTAAGTTCTTTTTCAAGCTTCTCAAATTGGGTGGGTACATCTGGTTGAAGCGTTTGAAACACTTTGGCCATGCTAGCATCCAGAAATTGTGGTAAACCAGCAGTATGCGTCACCAAATGTTGGATGGTAATAGGTTGATCATTGAAAGATAAGTTCGGATAGTCACCTCTCAAATAGTCTCTCACATCATCATCGAGACTAATCTTGCCTTCTAGGACAGCTTTGGCTGTCAGGTATCCGGTGAAGGTTTTTGTCACAGAAGCTATTTCATACAGGGTTTCATCGGTAGGGGCTGCCTCTTGATTTTCTATCAGTGTTCCGAAGTGTTTGGTAAACATTTCTCCGTCTTTATAAACTCCTATAGATACTGCTCTGAACTCTTTATTTCGTAACAACGAATTGCCTGTTTTTTCTAAAAGAAGGTCGACATTTTGGGCATAAATGGAGGCGGAGAAAGATAAAATAGAAATGATTGCTAAAAGGAAGTTTTTCATAGATCCGAAACTGAAATGGACTTTTTGATTACTGTTTGAGGCAAATATCAGGCCTATTCTTAAAGAAAAGTTTTAATGTTTTTCGCTTCTTAACTTAAGTCAATGTACAGCCTTTCTAATGCTTTTACATTTGGATATCAAAAACAACAAAAGTAAAATGGAAAAGCTCAAAGTAGAAACAATGAAAGCGGTGGTGGCTAATGGTTATGGCACACCAGAAATTTTAGAGGTCAAGGAAATGCCTAAGCCATCTATCGAGTCAGATCAGGTGTTGGTTAAGGTCCATGTGTCGAGTATCACTCGAGCAGATGCTCAAATGAGGGCTGGGAACCCATGGTATGCACGATTATTCTTAGGTTTTTTTAAACGCAAAAATCCGATCATGGGGTCAGGCTATGCTGGAGTGGTTGCTGAGGTTGGTCATCAGGTAACGGATTTACAAGTTGGAGATGCTGTTTTTGGGGAAACAACAACCAATTTTAGCACTAGCGCTGAGTTCGTCTCAATTCAACCGAACGATATTATTTTGCCGATGCCTGATGAATTAAGCTTTGAAGAAGCGAGCGTCATGTGCGATGGACCAGTCACTTCCCTGAATTTTTTAAAGAATGTAGGGAGTTTAAAACCAGAATAGAAAGTGTTGATCATTGGTGCTTCAGGTAGTTTGGGTTCGGCTGCTGTTCAAATAGCCAAGAATATAGGAGCGGAAGTAACGGGAGTTTGTAGCGGGAAAAATATTGATTACGTAAAGTCTTTGGGGGCAGATCGGGTGATCAATTATCAAGTGGAAGACTTTAGACAAACAACCGATGGGTATGATTTAATTTATGATACCGTTGGCGCTCACTCTTTCAAAACTTGTAAAAAGGCATTGAAAGAGGGAGGTACTTACATGTCGCCAGTTTTATCAATGTCCTTACTCTTTACTTCTTTGTTGAACATGGCAGGCAAAAAACAAGCAAAATTCGCTGCTACCGGACTTGCACCAAAAGAAGTTATAGTGGGCCTATTAGTCAGTTTAGTTGAAATGAAAAAGGCTAATATGCTTGAACTGCTCATTGAAAAGAGATATAAAATGTCAGAAATTAAAGAGGCTCATTATTACATAGAAACGGGAAGGAAAAAAGGTAGCCTGGTTTTGGATATTACAGAAGGCTAGGGCTTTCTGGTAGTGAGTAGCCTTTTTCTTATCCTGCTTAAAGACTCAGGTTTAACGCCTAAGAAGCTCGCAATTTGATGTTGTGGCACACGGTTCATTAAGCCGGGTCTTTTTTCTAATAAATTGAGATAACGTTCCTCCGGTGAAGACATAATAAAAGCAGCATATTCATCTTGAAACTTACCGGCATTCTTCTCAACCTCAACACGCATTACGTTTTCAAGACGTGGCACTTTTTGACACATGTTTTCGATGAGATCGTCAGTGCCTACAGTGAGAACACAGTCTTCTATACATTCAATGTAATGCTTAGATGGTGTTTTAGTATTACTGCTGGTAAAAGCATTTACAGGCTCCTTTTCCATAAAAAAGGCGGTGGTTTTCTCTTCGCCATCAATGAGGTAAAATTGGCGTACAAGCCCTTTTATTACGAAATAGCATTTGTCAGAAACCTGACCTTCTTTGAGTAGAAGGGTTCCCTTATCGAATTGCTGAATATTCGTGCCATTGGTAATTGTATCTACTTCATCAGGAGTTAACATCTGGAAATCGGCAATGAAATTTCTAAGATCACTTCTAGCTTGGTCGATAGAGTTCATGTTACTAAGATATTAAATTGAAGCTTATGAGTTGGAAGTCTATTCCATTCTTAAGCTATCAACAGGATTTTTTCTTGCTGATTTTAAAGTTTGTAGCCCAATGGTAAACCAAGCAATGAGTAGTGCAGAGAAGGCCGCAATGGCAAAGAACCACCATTCGAGCTGAATGGAGTAGGCAAAGTTTTGTAGCCAACCCTTGGCTAAATAATAGCCAATTGGAATGGCAAAAAGGATTGCCATAAAAATCGTTTGAGTAAAAGAGCCTGTTAATAATCGAATTACGCTGATTTGACTGGCACCAAGAATCTTTCGAATCCCAATTTCTTTTGTTCTTCGTTCTGCCGTAAAAGCGGCAAGGCCAAATAAACCAAGGCAAGAGATGATGATTGCAACAGCCGCCATGTAGTTAGATAGGCTAGCTACTTGATTTTCGCTATGATACAGTGCCTGATACTCGTTATCCAAGTACTTGGCATTGAAATCATATTTAGGATGAAACTCACTATATAGCGCCTCAATCCTTTCAAGAGTTACTGTTTCAGCACCTGGCTGGATTTTAACCATACAATTGCGTCCCCAATTCCTGAACCTGAAAATAAGGGGCTCAATTTTTTGATGCATAGAACCATATTGAAAGTCCTTAATTACACCGATGACTTGCCTTGTTTCATCATCGGCATACTTTATAGTTGCGCCAACTGGGTTAGTTAGTCCTAGTAACTCTACTGCAGATTCATTCAGTAAAATACGGTTTTCATTGTCTGAAAAATCTTTGCGGAATGATGTTCCTTCAACTATTTCGAGTCCCAAAGTTTCTATTACATCAAATCCAATTTTGGGAGACTTAAATAAGTGCATTCTTACTTCAGGGTTCTCTTCTGTCCAAAAACCACTTCCATTATCATTTCCCCATAGGAAAGAACCTGCCATATTTGAAGCCATTTCTACCCCAGGCACATCTTTTAAGGCGCTCATGAATGGATTAAAAGCTTCTTCTGAAAGTCCTTTACTTTCAAAGGTCACAACTCGGTCGCGATTATACCCGAGGTTTTTAACTTGTGTATATTCGATTTGCCGATTGATAACAATGACACCTATAATAAAGATGATTGACAAAGCGAATTGGGTAATCACCAACCCTTTTCTTATCAATTCATCGCCTTTAATATTTGCTAATTTTCCCTTAAGTACGGTTATCGGTTTAAAGGCTGATAGGTAGAAAGCAGGGTAACTTCCTGCTAAAATTCCAGTAATAAGCACTATGCCAAATAATACAGGTAAAAGCTCTGTTAGATGGAGGCTTAACTCCTTGTCTGTGATTTTATTGATCTGCGGCAATATAAACTGAACTGCAATTAGGGCTAGTATTGCCGCTAGGAAAGAAAGCAGCGTGGCTTCACAAAGGAATTGCCAAATAAGCGAACCACGACTCGCACCAATAGCTTTCTTGACACCAATTTCCTTCATTTTCTGAGATGCCTGAGCGGTTGCCATGTTCATGAAATTGATGCATGCAATACCGAGAATTAGTATGGAGACAAGCGTGAATAAACGAACATTTTCAATTCTACCTCCTGCAGGAAGTCCACTCTCATATTTGCCATACAAATACTGATTGGCATAAGGTACTACAAAGAGATCGCTTCGATCATTCTCAAGTTTGTCATCAAGGAAGTTTTGAATTTTTTTATTGAATGATTCAACATCGGTTCCTGGCTTAAGAGTTAAAAATGTTCTTGCATATCCTCCTTTCCATTCATTGGCCCATTCATCTCTCTGCTGGAGAAGGTCATAGCTGGCTATGGCTTCAAACTGGTCTGTGGCATTCTCGGGAGGGCTTTTAAATATGCCTGTGATGGTCATTGTTTTGTTGAAGTATTCATTTTCCCAGGTAAGACTCTTATTCAAAGCATTATCTACAGTATTGAATAAACGCAAAGCAAGAGCTTCTGAAATAACCACTGATTCAATGGATGCAAGCGCAGTATTCGGGTTACCAATAATTAAGTCATAACTCATTACATCAAATAAATTCGGACTAGCAAAACGACCTTCAATTTCTAGGTTTTTGTCGTTGGCTGAAATAATCCCTTGGGGCCGAAAGAAGTGATTTCCCATGCGCACAGCATCTTCAACTTCTGGAAACTCCTCTTTAAGTGCAGTGGCAAGCTTCCCGGAAGTATAATCCCAGGTCACGATATCGCCATTCATCTGAAAATTGTTCATCACCCAGTAGAGCTGATCATTCTTTTGATGGAATGTATCTACAGAACGTTCATCATTTACCCAAAGAAAGATTAGGAGGGATGCCACCAATCCCGTTGAAAGGCCAATAAGGTTAATGAGAAAAGAGGTTTTATGACGGGAATAGCCCCTGAGGGTAATAAGTAAATTATGTTGTAGCATACCGATAAAGTTGAGTTTGTAATTGCCACTAATAGCTCGAATGAGGTTAGGACGTATTAGTTTAAGGACCTCCCGATTATACAATCTCCGGGCTTTTTTGACAGAATGATTTTCTAAGTTCTCCTCAAATACTTCTTCCAAATCGCCTTCAATCTCCTCTAAGTAGTCTTTTTTAAGGAAGAACCTGAGGAGCCGAAGTGACCAGCGAGGTGGTTTAATATTCTTGGGAAAGTAATTCAAACTTAGCTTTTTGCGATGGAGGGCATAGCTGCCCAAAGTTGTGAACGGACGTCTTTCATTTCTTGCAATATTTTATGAGCGTGTGGAGTGGCTTCATAAATCCGCTTGCGTTTTCCGCCACGTTTCTGACTTGCTTCACCAAATGCAGAGGTAAGAAATCCTTTCTCTTCCATGCGTTTGAGGGCGGATTGAATGGAGCCAACACTCAGTGTTTCAGCTAGCCGTTGTTCAAGTTCTCGTTTGATTTCAACACCGTAGGCATCATGCTTTAATACAATCACTGTCATAAGCACCAGCTCCTCAAATTCGCCAAGTTTCGTTTTCTTCATTCTTATTTCATTCGTAATTGCAGTAAATATAGAAGAATATATTATTCGTAATTGCAGTTTTAATAATTATTTTGAGCTAGGAGCTAGGAGCTAGGAGCTAGGAGCTAGGGAAGGGGTTAGAGTAAATTGAAACTACTTATCAGAATGCAGGCCAATGCGATTGCCCTCAGTATCGATGATCTGAGCAAAGAAGCCAAAATCACCAATGTCTGTTTTAGGAACTACCAATGTACCTCCGGCATCTTCGACCAAAGCAGCCTGTTCTGCCACATCTTCACATGAAAAATATACAAGGCTACCTTCGGCACTAGGTACGCTATCTTTTGCGTGAACCAAACAGCCAGATGAGCCAGGTTCACCAGGTGTTCCAAACATATACATTTTGCTTTCAGCCATTTCAACAAGCTCAAACTCTAGGTTGAATAACTTTGCGTAGAAGTCTCTCGCTCTATCAAGATCTGTTGTGGCGATCTCAAACCAATGTACTGGATTCATAGCTATTGGATTTAATGTAATGAAGATGCACAACTTTTATTAAATACCGAAACTAGATGATTAGATTAACATTATGATCAATCATTTTTGAGGCTTAATAAGCTATATTCATTAGCTTGAGCCACATAACAAAGAACAAACTGAACCCCATGACCGACATTTTGAATATTAAAATACAAATTGATGGAAAGGCCGTTTCCGACTCCTATAACATTCTTTCTATTCAGACCCATTCAAACCTAAGTGGTGTTTCGCAAGCCAGAATAGCAATTCAGGCTGAGGGGTTAAATAATGGAATTATCGACATTGAGGCTAATAATGATTGGAAGCTTGGAGCTTTATTGGAAGTGAAAGCAGGCTATGGTTCTGATGATGCCACTATTTTTTCGGGTACCATTGAAAGTAGAACATTGAGCGTAGATGATGAGGTGCAGGCTTTTGAAATTATTTGCCAGAATAGTGAGTATGAGCCATCACATCACAATGCTGGGCTTCACTTGACTTACGGTACTGACATCCTATCAATTAGAATCACAAATGATGATACTCAGCAGAATTTTGGTGTGATTAGAATACAAGGAACTCCAAACTTAGAGCCAGGAATGGATGTAACATTGGAGGGCTTAGGTAAAGCTTATGATGGTATTATTGAAGCTTCCACTGTTAACCACGACATTGCGAATGGTGTTTGGTATTCGGAATTAGATTTAGGACAACATCAGTAAATGCTTACCTCACTACTTTTTCTTCTTCCGCTTTTTAAATGGAGTTTGTGAATCTTTCAGCAGCTTACGCCAGTCTTTTGAATCATCTTCAGTAAGGTCTTTCACCAACTGATAATCGCCTTTGCTAATCTCCATTCGTTCAATGGGTTTATCGAGGTCTGTCTCAATCTGTGCTAGCAGCTCACTTTCTTCAGGGCTACAAAAAGAGAGTGCTTGGCCTTTTTGAGTCCCTCTTCCGGTTCTTCCTACCCGATGCACATATTGTTCTGCGCTATCTGGTAAATCATAATTCAATACATAATCTACATTGGGGATGTCAATACCTCTGGCACTGATATCAGTAGCTATAAGCACTTTTAAGTCGCCACTTCTGAAATTAACCATCGTAGCTTCTCTTTGCTTTTGCTCTTTATCACTGTGCAAAGTATCCGTTACAATTTCGACTCGTTCCATGGCCTTCAAAACCCTTTCTGCCCGCACTTTGGTACGTACAAAAACAAGCATTTTGTATTCTGGATAGTTCTTGATGAAGTTCTCTAAAAAGAAGCGTTTGTCATCCATTTCTACCATGGCAACTGCGTGCTCAATGTTCTTGGCAACTGGGTTTTTGGGAGAAATCTGTATACGTATGGCATTGTTTACGAGTGAATAAGCCAGTTTTTTAATCTCATCGTTTATGGTGGCTGAAAAGAAAAGCGTCTGTCTTCGTTTCGGAAGGTGGCGCATGAGATCGCGAATGTCTTTGATGAAACCGAGACCAAGCATATGATCTGCCTCGTCAAGGATTAAAATCTCTAATAGATTAAGATTTAAATGTCCCTGACTTACCAAATCGAACATTCTACCAGGGGTGGCTACAAGTACGTCTACACCTGAGTTTAAGCGTTCTATCTGTGGGTCTTGCTCCATACCACCATGAATGGAGTAAATGTTCAGCCCACTGCCTCGGCTTAGTTCTTGAAAGCTTTGCTTGATCTGTTGCGCCAACTCATGTGTTGGAACCATAACTAAGCAACGCACCCCATTGTGGCGAATCTTTGAAGTTTTAGAAAGCAGCTTTTCAATGGTAGGAATAGCGAAAGCGGCTGTCTTCCCTGTTCCTGTCTGAGCTATGGCCAATACATCTTCGCCTTTTAAAATAGCAGGTATAGCCTTAAACTGAATATCAGTAGGCTTTTTAAAACTAAGTAGATCAATATTGGTTTTTATGATCTCATGTATGGTGTAGTCGCTAAATTTCATGTGTGGCAAAGATACCTCTTTAGAATTGCAAATTTTATTAGTTTTGAAGCATATGCCATTTAGATTTTCTCTTCTGAATCAATCCATTCTGCTAATACTATTGATGACTTTTTCAATCCCTCAATTGAAGGCTCAGTACCTTGATGTAGATACAGCGTCATATATTGAATGGTCAGATAAGCTGTATTTGAGTTGGAATGATTATCAATTCAAAGAAACAACTAATGAAGAGCGGGGAGGAATGGCCTTAACCTCTGTCAAACATTCCGTACGAGGAGGAATTGTGGGGGGGATTCCACGATTTGAAGTGAAAGTACTCTTCGTGAGAGGTGACTCATGGACAACGGATTCTACGAACATTGCCTTGTTAGCTCATGAAAAATTGCACTTCGACATTGCTGAACTTTATGGAAGGAAAATTAGAAAACAGATCGATGAGCTCTACAAAAGGGGAGAACGAGATTTAAAAATTTATAATAAATATGTGAAGCAACTTTTAGCCGATTTCAATCGATACTCCCTGAATTATGATACGAAAACACAGAATGGTAAAGATTTTGACGAGCAAAAGAAATGGTTTGATAATGTGTATTCCGAAATGGAACGATTAAAACTATATTACAAATAAATAAACATATGTAAATATGTTATAAATTACATATATAGTTTCAATATCAATTCTGACTCTTTTTTCTAATTGCGCTTAATTTCATTTATTTTCATCATTCAATTTTATTTAACGTGGAAGAGTTGAAGATAAAGGAATATTCAAATGGGGAAATAACCGTTCAATGGAAACCAGGTTTGTGTATTCATTCAGGCATTTGTTTACGCGGCTTACCAAGTGTGTTTAACCTAAAGGAGAGACCTTGGGTAAATGTGCATGCAGCAAGTTCAAAGGAAATAGTAAATCTTGTAAAAGAATGTCCCTCTAAGGCATTGTCCATAAAAGGAGTTAAATTCAAAGAAAATGAAAATCGTGATGTTCAGGTAACTTTGATCACTGGAGGCCCATTAATCATTAAAGGAGGTGCAACTGTTTTAAATAGAAAATCCCAAGAAGTATTTAAGGAGACTGTATCTTTCTGTCGTTGCGGCAGATCTGGTAAATTCCCTTATTGCGATGGCACACATGCACAACCAAAAGACAACTAAACTATGGCTATAACGATAAAAGATATCGCAAATTCGCTGAATATTTCTCCCTCAACTGTTTCTAGGGCATTAAATGATCATCCCAACATCAGTGAGGATACCAAGAAATTAGTATCTGCTAAGGCTAAGGAAATGAAGTATCAGGCGAACTTCATTGCTGCTGGTTTGCGAACCAAGCGATCAAATTCCATTGGTATTTTGGTGCCACATATTACCAGTAGCTTTTTTGCATCAGCAATCGATGGCATTCAGAAAGTGGTGAGTGACAATGGCTATTACACCATCATTTGTCAGTCGAACGAAGACTACCATAACGAAGTAGATCAAATTAAATCGCTGCTTTCTTGTAAAGTAGAAGGGATCATATTGTCAGTTTCAAGCGAAACTAAGGATTTTGAGCATTTAGAAACTTTGCAAGCTTATGATGTTCCTTTTGTTTTCTTCGATCGCATTGCGCCTGGTTTTGATACACCTACAGTTGAAGCCAACGATTTTGCAGGTGGTTTTCAGGCGGTTGAGCATTTGATTAAGAGAGGTAGAAAGAGAATTGCCCACTTAGGAGGTCCAGGTTTATTGGGCATTAGCAAAAGTAGGTATGAAGGGTATCTCGAAGCATTAAAAACTTATGACTACGAAATCAATGAGGATTTTGTGGTCTTCACACGTCCTGATGAAAAACATGATGCCATCATCGAAAAGATGTTTGAGAATCCTAAAAGTAGACCAGATGCGCTGTTCACCTTCAGCGATGAATTAGCAGTTGAAGCTATTTTAAAGTTGAAAAAAATGGGACTAACTGTTCCTAGAGAGGTATCAGTTGTTGGCTTTGGAAATAGTAATCTTTGCGAGATAGTAGAACCCAACCTGACCAGCGTAACCCATGAGCCCATTGAAATGGGAGTCGCAGCCGCAGAGCTTCTGTTCAAGGTGATTCAAAAAAGGCATATTCCACCTCATTTATTGCATCTGAAATATGATTCAAGGGTGATCATTAGAGACTCATCTAGATAATTTAGAACCGGAGAATAAAATCGGAGAGGTTATCCTTGCGTTCAAGCTTGAGCTTTTTTCTGATTCGATAACGGCCTATTTCAACACCTCTAACTGAGATGTTGAGAAGGTTAGCAATCTCCTTCGTGTTGAGGTTCATTCTAATGTAGGCACTGAATTTAAGTTCCTGAGGAGTTAGGTCTGTATAATGCTCTTTTAAACGAGTGATGAAATTGCCATGGACTTGATCAAAGTTATTTTGGAACTGTTCCCAACCCTCGGTAGCAGATAAATCTCTATCAATCGATTTAACAATTCTGTTTAATTGTACAGCCAATTGTCCCTTTTCAGAATCCTTACTGATGTTCTTGAGTGTATTCTTGATTTGATTCAGCAGTTGGTTTTTCTGAATTAAATGCATTGCAGATGAGGTAAGTTCTTGGCTTTTCATAGTTACCTCTGCTTTGAGGTTCTCATTTTTGAGCCTGATAATCTCAGTTTCAGACTTTTTTGAGATATCTGCTATTTCGTTTTCCATCAGTTGAAGCTCTTCATCTTTCTGCTGCTCTAATGCTAGTGTTTTTTCCTTATGTCTTTTATTGATCAGACTGAATGAAAGGATCAGCAATGCAAGGCTCCCCAGTATGTAGAATGAGTAGGCGAATGTAGTGCGATAAATAGGAGGGGTTACAATAAATGAATAGGAGATGGGTTCAGTTTCTAGGTCGTAGATGTTCTTGGCTTTGACTAGAAATTCATATTGCCCTTCTTTGAGGTTAGTATATTCCTTAAAGTTTTGAGTGCTCCATGATGACCAATCCTCATCGTAGTTTTTAAGCATGTACTGAAACACCATTTCTTGGTCACTTTCAAAATGTGGTGCTGCGAATCGAAAAGACATTGAGTTTTGAGCATAGCTAAAACTTGGAAGCTCTGTTTCCGATAGTCTTGCGTTACTATATGAATGGAATAGGGTAGTGTCAACATCACCAGAATTTATCACTTCGGCAATAATGACAGAAAAATCATTTGGCTGCGGAAAATCGCGCGAAGGTTGGTAGTGAATGAATCCTTCTCTAGCACCAATAAGAATGTTATCATTATCTAAGACGGTTACATTGCCAAGGTCGTCATTCCACAGACTTTTAATCTTATTAAAGGCACTGGTCTTTAACTTATAATTTAGATTGCCTTCTTTAATAAGTACACCTAGCTTATCCCTTTCTAAAAAGTAAATATTTCCAAGCTCGTCCTCTTCCATATCAACGACAGAAGATTCATAACCTAACAATTTATTTAAGGAATTTACAGGCTCAAATCTATCTTCAGAGGCATCGAACTCAAAGACTCCACTTTCTGAAGTAAAGACTAATTTATTAGCGATTCTGAAGACATTAATGAGAATATCAGAAGGGAAGCCATCTTCAGATTTATAAAGCCTTTGGGATATTACCTCATTAAAGTCTTCATTAAATTTGAGTTTAAATGCTCCTTTATAACCATGCGTTACCCATAAAGTCTCACCTTCAAACTCCATTACTCTGGAAGACTCTTCGAATCCACTGATATTTTTTGGAGAGGTTGATTTGTTGGTATCATGTAAGATCAAACCTAAGTAAGTACCCTCTATGAATTTGTTTGGTTCACTTGGATGTTCTCTAAACAACCAAGCTCCTTTTTTATTGGAGATGTTAGACACCGAACCATTTTTATAAACAAAGGCGCCTAAATGATGCCCGACTAATATTTCACTTCCAATTTGACTAATACTATATACTTGCCCTTCAGTACCTTCAATAAAATCTGCACCATTCTTCTTTAGTTTAAAAACACCATTATTTGTGCCTAGTAGAGTTTCTTGATCATTTGAGTACGCTGCATATCCAGCACCCATAATACCATGTCGTGTATCGATAAATGTAAATGGAGATTTTAGATCTATTCTGGCAACCCCATTATTAAGCATTATCCAAAGGTTTTCTTCGGCATCTTGGTATAAGTAGTTGACAGTATTATCCATCAAGCCTTTTGATTTATCTATTTGATAAACTATGCTGCCATTTCTATTGATAACAATCAGCCCTCTGTTTTGTGTGCCTATACCAATAGACCCATCGGATAACCGAAGAATGAAATTGATGGTTAAATTTTGGGTTTCAGATAATACAAACTCCTCTAACTCTCTTCCATTGTAGCTGTACATGCCATCATTGAATGTGGAAATAAGCCAGTGGTCCTTATCAAGTTTAAGGATTCCAGAGACTCTTTTTTCCTTGAAGAATTCTCCTTTTGGAATTAAAGTGAGGCTACCATTTTGTAATTCAGAAAGTCCATGACCCCATTGTTGGGTAATTAACTGGTTATCTATAAAGTAGGAAATTTCAAGTGGGTAGTCCGACTCGATAATGTTCAATGTGTTATTTTCATAAATGAAAATCTCGCTAAATGTGCAGAAGTATATTTTCTCTCCTTCACTATAAATGCTCCAAGTCTCATCAAACCCTCTAAAGTTTGAGGGGAGTGAGTCGGCTAAGGAAGTATAGATCAACTCACCTTTAGGGTTTCTTTCAAAAAAACCGAAATCTCCTTGCGATCCTGTATAGATTTTTCCGTCAGCACTAATCAAAGTAGAGCGTACTTTAGCTTTATTCTGTACTTGATTAAGCGTCCAATGCTGCCCATCATAACTAAGTAAGCCAATATTATTAGCGATATAGAGAATGCCGTTATCGCCTTGGCTCATTGACCAATTCTGTATCCCTGCTCCATATTCAGCTGATGAGTAATTTCTAATGAAGGGCAGACCGCTCAGCTGTTTCTCTTGAGAGACTAGAACAGAATTGAAGCTGAAAATGAATAGAAAAGTGAGTATACTGGTATTTCTAATCGGTAGCAATAATCGAGAATATGATGTGTTAAATGATTTCAATTGTTGTATCTAATATTTTGCTGAATTTGCCTATAAATAACGCTCAGAACTAATTTATGATCAAATTGATGAAGTATTGTAGTATTATTTTTTAATGGATTGATGAATTCTTGTAGTGTTAAAAAGATAGGATGAGTGGAAAGTTTGGTTGATTTTTGAACAAAACAAAACACTATGAAAAACAAATTTATTTTAGGATTACTCCTTGTTCCAATGTTAATGTTTGTGAGCTGTGGAGATGATGAAGGTAGTGAAACACCTGAAGAAGAGGTATCTGAACTAGTAGGTACTTGGACATTATTAAATGGCGCTGGTGCTTTACAAGTAGGTCCGGCCTCTGGTAGTGGTGCTTGGTGGACGAGTGATGCTGCGGTAGCTTCTGGTAGAGCTTGTCTATTCGATGATACTTGGGAATTCACTGCAGATGGTAACCTTATTATCACTATGGGTACTGAAACCTGGTTAGAGCAGTGGCAAAACGGTACTGCCGATGAGTTCTGTGGTGCTCCAGTAGCTCCTCACACTAGTGGTACTTATACTTATACTTTGGATGAAGCTGCCGGTACTCTAGTATTAGATGGTTCTGGTGCTTTCATTGGTTTACCAAAAGCAACCAATGCAGGTGAGCTTTCTACAGGTGCTACTCAGCCAACCTCTAGAACATACACTATTGCTTCTTTGTCATCAACATCTGCTGAAATTAGAATCAATACTGGTTCTAACGGAACTGATGATGTTCATTGGACTTTCAAGTTATCAAAACAGTAAAATAGGTTTAAACCTGCACCCGGAGTATACATTCATAGTGTATCTCCGGGTGTTTTTATTTTCAACCGCTTATGAAAAAGCTATTATTTCTAATTTGTCTTTTCGGTATTTATTCCTGTGGTGGTGATGGTGAAGATACACCAGAGGAGCCTAAAAGCATAATTCCTACTGAGGGCGCAGATTCACCGCTTTCATATCCAAATATGTCACTAGTATGGCAGGATGAATTTAATGGTACGAGTTTGAATGCTTCTAACTGGACGTATGAGATCGGAACTGGAAATAGCGGTTGGGGTAATAATGAGCTTCAATATTACACATCAGAGAACACTAGCATTCTAGAAGGGAATTTGGTGATAACTGCAAAAAGAGAAACTCGAAATAATAGTTCATACACTTCTTCAAGGATTGTTACTCAAGGCAAGCACGATTTTCAGTATGGAAGAGTCGATGTAAGAGCCTCCTTACCAAAAGGACAAGGAATGTGGCCTGCAGTTTGGATGCTTGGGTCGAATTTTAGCACATTGGGATGGCCAGCTTGTGGAGAAATTGATATAATGGAAATGATAGGTGGGGTGGGCCGTGAAAACACAGTACATGGAACTGTTCATTGGTCTAATGCCGGTTCTCATGCTGAATTCGGTGGCTCTAGAACTCTATCTAGTGGTACTTTCCACGATGTCTATCATGTATTTTCAATCGTTTGGAACGAGAATAGCATTACTTGGTTAGTCGATAATGTTCAATACCATGTCATTGATACTAGCCCTGCTGAATTGGATGAGTTTAGAAATAATTTCTTTTTCATTATGAATCTTGCCGTTGGAGGCAATTGGCCTGGATCTCCAGACGCTACTACTATTTTTCCTCAACATTTAATAGTAGATTATATCCGTATTTTTCAAGAAGACTAAACTTTAAGTCAGAATCGTAGCGAGGCTGGCTTTTTTTACCATTCAACCTTAACTATATCTATATGAAAAGCCAATCAAGATTTACCTCTAAAGTTGCTGCCATAGTCGCTTTAGGAGGACTACTAATGGGGTTTGACGCATCTGTAATCTCCGGAGTTAATAAATTCGTTCAAATTGATTTCGCCCTTTCCGATGGCGAACTTGGGTTTTCAGTAGGTTCACTCACTATAATTGCCGCTCTTGCTATGATGGTAGCCGGACCATTAAGCGATAAGTACGGAAGGAGAATTCTTTTAAAATATTGTGCAGTAATCTTTGCTATTTCTGCTGTAGGATCTGCCTTAGCACCCAATTTCATACTATTCATAATCTTTAGAATGCTTGGAGGAATCGGGGTGGGAGCTTCTCTCATTTTGGCTCCAATGTATATTGCTGAAATTGCACCGCCTGAATCTAGAGGTAAGTTGGTGTCTTTTAATCAACTCAATATCGTAGTTGGAATTTCCTTGGCCTTTTTTAGTAACTACTTAATCCTTTCACTTTCCGATTCTGATGCCAGTTGGGTCGAAACATTAGGGATAGCAGAAAACAATTGGAGATGGATGCTAGGTGTTGAAGCCTTGCCTGCGGTGTTATACTTTTTCGGTCTTTATTTAGTGCCAAGAAGTCCTCGTTGGTTATTGATGAAGCAAAGAGAGGATGAGGCGAAAGAAGTTATGTTAAAGTTTCGTTCTGTTGAAGATACTGAAGCCGACTTAGTGGCCGTAAGAAAATCTCTTGAGGCAGATAAAGGCAAACCTAAAGCCCCACTTTCTACGGCATTTAAGCCTGCTTTTCGTTTAGTGCTCACCATTGGAATTGTCATTGGGGTATTACAGCAAATCACAGGGATTAACTCCGTATTCTTTTATGCTCCAATGATTTTTGAACAGTCGGGGATAGGAACAGACGCTTCATTTATTCAGGCCATTCTTGTAGGGTTAACCAACCTAGTCTTTACTATTCTTGCTATGGCGCTGATAGACAAACTTGGAAGAAAACCTTTATTGGTGATCGGTGTCGGGGGAATAGCTGTATTTATGGCCCTTTTAGCTTATGGTTTTAATTCTGCTACTTATTACCTGCCTCAAGAAAAATTAGATTTAGTTTCTGAACAGGCTGTAAGGGTTAAACTTGCGCCATTAGCAGGAAGAGACTTCACAAGCGATGTGCAGTATAAAAATGAAATTAAAGAGTTGATCGGTGAGGTAGAAGCTAAGAAGTATGAGTCTGAACTCATCACTGCTGCTATTACAATGAATCCAACACTTATTCTTGTTGGTATCATAGGCTTTGTGGCCTGCTTCGCCATTTCATTAGGTCCAGTGATGTGGGTATTATTCTCTGAGCTATTCCCGCTGAAAATAAGAGGGGTGGCCATTTCATTTGTGGGCTTTGTCAACTCAGCAGTTAGTGCTGGTGTACAAATCGTATTTCCATGGGAGCTTTCAACCATCGGAAGCTCAGCAACTTTCTTAATTTATGGTGTCTTGGCGTTGATTGGTTTAGTATTTATTATAATGAAGCTACCAGAAACAAAAGGCAGAAGCCTTGAAGAATTAGAATCCATTTTGATCAAAAAATAGAATTATGAAAAAAGTAATGCTACTCATCCTGGCCTTCGTAATAATCACATCATGTGAGGAGAAGGAGGAAAATTATACCGCAGATTATATCATTGAATTAGAATCACTTACCAATACATCTGGCGATTGGAATAAAGAAGATGACTCCTATGAGTTGACCTCAGAAGAAGGCTGGATATCCTTTGATCATGAAATTAATGAGCCTGGTAGGTATTCGGTTCAAATAGTTGCCGAGGGAGAAGGCTCTGTTTGGTTGGAAGATTATGTTGGCAATAAGGACGGAAGGACTTATAATATTACTGGTAATATGTCAATCTCCGGTTCTGAAGAAATGCTGGTGACTAAGGAAGGAAGTCCTTTAAATAAAGGTGTACATCCATTTAGACTTCATGTTAAAGGAAGTGGTGTTGAAGTGGACAAACTATTGCTTACCAAAATGATCGACCATGAAGTAACCCCTGTTTCTATGGAACAAAGCGTTGAAGGTTCTGAATGGCAATTGGTTTGGTCTGATGAGTTTGATGGTGAAGGTGCTCCCGATAAAGAAAAATGGACATATGACGTTGGTAACTGGGGTTGGGGAAACAATGAGCCTCAATATTATACTAATGACAGAAGAGAGAATGCTCGTTTGGAAGATGGTAACTTAATTATTGAAGCCAGAAGAGACGATATGGGTGAAGCATGGACATCTGCTAGATTAACAACTAGAGGTAAGACAAGCTTCCTCTATGGGAAAATTGAGTTTCGAGCCAAAGCTCCTGCAAGTGATGGAACTTGGGCAGCAGGTTGGTTATTAGGTGATGCCTATGTTGATGAGCTTTCGTGGCCTTACTGTGGAGAAATTGATGTCTTGGAATGTGTTGGTAGTGAAATTGATGACGAAACAGGAGATGGGATCAATCACGCTTCGTGCCATACCAGAAAATACTATTTCAAAGAAGGTACATCAATTACTGCTGTAACTGACGTGAAAGATATGGATGACACTTATCATACCTATTCAATTGAGTGGAATCCCGAAGGAATCAAAGCCTTCGTTGATGATGTCCATTACTACACTTATGACAAAACAGCTGATAAGCTAGAGTGGCCATTTGATGAACCTCAAAACATTATCCTCAATTTAGCCATGGGAGGCGGAATGGGAGGAGCTATTGATCCTTCAACTACTTCAGCAAAATTTATAATCGATTATGTAAGAGTTTACGGATTAAACTGATATGGCCAATTATTCCCAAAGAATAAAGAATCTACTTGGGCAAATGACCCTTGAAGAAAAGGCTGGTCAGTTGAATTTCTTGGTTGGTGATTTATTCATGACTGGTCCAACCATGAAGACCACTCAATCGAATAAATTCAATGATCAAATTAAGTCTGGTGAAATAACCGGACTTTTCAATATCTATGGTGCAGAATACATCACCAAACTTCAAAAGATAGCCACAGAAGAGAGTAGATTAGGCATACCACTACTTATTGGAGCTGATGTGATTCATGGGCTAAAAACTATATTCCCAATACCCTTGGCCGAGGCTGCTTCATGGAACCTAGATTTGATGGAGCAAACCGCTAAGGCTGCCGCTCAAGAGTCGACTGCCGTTGGTATTAACTTCAATTTTGCGCCAATGTGCGATATTGGCTTCGATGCTCGCTGGGGTAGAGTGGCTGAAGGTGCAGGCGAAGATCCACATTTGGCAGGCGAGATTTCAGCAGCTAGAGTAAGAGGGTTTCAGGGAAGTGACCTAAAAGCTAACGATACTTTAGCGGCCTGTGTAAAGCATATGGCTGCTTATGGCGCTCCTGAAGGTGGTCGAGATTATAATAGTGTAGATATGTCTGAGCGAAAATTGCGACAGACCTACCTTCCAGCTTATAAAAAAGCACTAGATGCTGGTGCTGCCACTGTAATGTCTTCCTTCAATGATCTTAATGGGGTTCCTTGTACTGGGAATGAATTTCTCCTCAAGAAAATATTGAGAGAAGAATGGGGTTTTGATGGACTTGTGGTTTCCGACTGGGCATCTATTGCTGAAATTGAAGCTCATGGAGCAGCTGTTGACTTAAAAGATGCTACAGAACAATCAATTAAGGCAGGGACGGATTTAGATATGATGGCTGAAGGTTATGTGAAACATCTTCCAGAATTGGTGAGATCGGGCGAACTGGCAGAATCATTCTTAGACAATGCAGTACTCAATGTGCTTAATCTCAAGGAGAAGCTAGGCTTGTTTGATGATCCGTATTTATATGGCAATAGCAGTAGAGAGAAAGTTGAACTCCGATCTGAAGAAAAGCTACAATTGGCCCGAAAAATAGCAACTAATTCTATTGTTTTGCTCAAAAATGAAGGCAGCATTTTGCCTTTAGAAGCCAATAAGAAAAAGATCTGTTTAATTGGGCCATTAGGAGACAATAAGGAAGACATGAATGGTACATGGTCTTTCTTTGCCGACCCTAACCATCCTGTGAGTTATCTAGAAGGCCTACAAAATTGCCAGTCAGATATTACGTTCAGCCAAGGCTGTCAACTTTATGAATCAACTGATATTCATTTTGAAGAAGCCATAAAGGCAGCTCAAAACTCAGATGTAGTTGTTTTAGCACTAGGTGAGTCTGCAGTAATGAATGGTGAAGCAGCTTCAAGAGCTGATATTGGGCTTCCGGAAAATCAATTGGCACTTTTCAATGTGCTGCATGAATTGGGTAAGCCTATTATTGTATTACTTGCTTGCGGTAGGCCATTGGCCATCCCAGAACTCGCAGAAAATGCTGACGCCATAGTAGTAACTTGGATGCTTGGTTCTGAAGCTGGAAATGCCATTGCTGACGTAGTATTTGGTAAAGTAAATCCATCAGGCAAATTACCCATTACATTTCCTCGACACGTTGGTCAAGTACCAATTCATTATCAGATGAAAAATACTGGGAGGCCATATTTGGGAGACTACTCAGAACCCAAGTCAGAACGTATATATCAGTCTAAGTACAGAGACGTTGAGAATAGTCCGCTTTATCCTTTTGGGTTTGGACTTAGCTATACTTCGGTTGAATATGGTGAAGTCAAAGCCTCAACATCACAAATTACTTCTAGTGAAAACCTTGTGGCCAGTTGTAAGATAAAAAATACTGGAAATAGAGCCGGAGAGGAGATAGTGCAGATGTATATCTGTGATGTTAAGGCCAGTGTTACAAGGCCTTTAAAAGAACTTAAGGGCTTCAAAAAGATCAATCTTCAGCCAAATGAAGAAAGGTTAGTTGAATTCAAAATCACTAATGATGACTTAGCTTTTTACCGAAGAGATATGTCATTCGGCTCTGAAAAAGGACTTTTTCGAATTTATATTGGCGGCAATTCTGACACCCAAAATTCCTGTACATTTGAATTAGTCGACTAAATTTTAAATTCAACTTTGTGCGTTATAACGTTTTTATATACTTATCGCTTTCATTTATTTTTCTAGGCTGTAGTTCAAATCAGAGACAATTGGTTTGGCAAGATGAATTTGATGGTACCGAACTAGATAGATCTAAATGGACTGCTTATGTGGGTGATGGCTGCCCTCAAATGTGTGGTTTTGGAAACAATGAGTTACAATACTATACAGATCAGCCAAGCAATGTTAATCTTCTTCACGGAATACTTACCATAACAGCGCTTGCCGATTCCTTCAAAACTAGAGCCTTTTCCTCTGCCAAACTTGTAACCAAGGGCAAGGCCGATTGGAAATATGGTAGGATGGAAGTAAAGGCTAGAATACCTCAAGGTAGAGGCAATTGGCCAGCGATATGGATGCTCCCTACCAAAAACTCCTACGGTGGATGGCCAAGAAGTGGAGAAATTGACATTATGGAGCATGTAGGCTACGACCAAGGGAATATGCACGGAACTGTGCATACGGAGTCATTTAACCATACTAAAGGAACACAAAAAGGTGACTCTGTTCAAATCGCAGACATCTCAGATCAATTTCATGTTTATGCCATTGAGTGGACTAAAGACCAGATTGATTTTTTTATGGATGACACCAAATATCATACTTTCAAGAATACTGGAAATGGGTCAGAAGATTGGCCATTTGACCAACCTTTTTACATGATTCTGAACCTTGCTATCGGAGGTAATTGGGGTGGTAAAATGGGTATTGCAAACGATATTTTTCCAAACCGTTTGGAAATTGATTATGTTAGAGTTTATCAGTAACTCTGGCTACTGAATTCAACCTTAACTTATTTTAAATCATGGTAGATCTTGTCAGTTTAGACTACGTTTTTTTAGCGGGCTATTTCATCATTGTCTTCGGTATTGCTGCTTGGGCCACTTTTAAAGAGAAAGTAAATGCTACTTCTTCGGACTATTTTTTAGGAGGTAGAAATGTAGGATGGTTTGTAATAGGAGCTTCTCTATTTGCATCAAACATAGGTTCTGAACATTTAGTGGGTCTTGCAGGTAGTGGAGCAACTTCTGGTGTTGCTGTGGGTCAATTTGAAATTCTTGCAGGATTTATGCTGCTTCTCCTTGGTTGGGTTTTTGTTCCTTTCTATGTAAGGAGTGGAGTTTTTACCATGCCGGAGTTTTTAGAGAAACGTTATTCTCCGGGAGCTCGAACTTACCTTTCATGGATCTCAATAATAGCTTATGTGCTAACCAAAATATCTGTGACTATTGCCGCTGGTGGAATCGTTTTCGAAG
Source organism: uncultured Roseivirgaceae bacterium (assembly GCA_964350505.1). Taxonomy (GTDB): domain Bacteria; phylum Bacteroidota; class Bacteroidia; order Cytophagales; family Cyclobacteriaceae; genus Roseivirga. The sequence continues at coordinate 23,560 of CAYGKL010000010.1, forward strand.
CCATTGGCGTAAATTTTTGGACAGGGGCTATCATTATTGTGGTAGCCACAGGTATATACACCATTTTCGGAGGACTTAAGGCTGTTCTATATACAGACATGATTCAAATGTTTGTGTTGATTGGGGGCTCTTTAGCCGTTACCATTTATGGATTATCTGAAATAGGTGGTTGGGGCGAATTGAAAGCTACGGTAGGAGATAGCTTCTTCGATATGTGGCAACCGATGGATCACCCAGACTTTCCATGGACAGGGATCCTATTTGGTGCGCCCATTCTTGGCGTTTGGTATTGGTGTACAGACCAATACATTGTACAAAGAGTGCTATCAGCAAGAAATATTGAGCAAGCCCGAAAGGGTACCATATTTGGTGGGTTTTTGAAAATGCTTCCAGTCTTTTTATTCGTGCTTCCGGGTATTATAGCTTACGGCTTAGCGCAAAAAGGAATGCTCGAATTGGAAAGCAACGATCAATCGTTGATCGTTATGGTGAAAAGCATGGTGCCTGCTGGTGTAAGAGGTTTAGTAATAGCGGGACTTCTGGCTGCATTAATGAGTTCATTGAGTTCTGTATTTAATTCTTGTTCAACTCTTTTCACTATAGATGTTTACAAGCGATGGAAACCTGAGACAGAAGAAAGAAAACTGGTGATCATAGGTCAAATAGCAACTGTTATTATGGTTGGTATTGGTTTAGCTTGGATTCCTTTCATGGAGAATGTTTCGGATCAGTTATTCGTCTACCTACAAAGTGTTCAAGGATATATTTCGCCTCCAATTGCTGCTGTATTCTTATTAGGTATCTTCTTTAAAAGGTTGAATGCCAATGGAGCGATGACAGCATTATTAGGTGGCTTCGTGATAGGTGCCACTAGGTTCATTTTAGAAATGAATAAAGAGATTTTGCCAGAAAGTGGCTTTATCAATGAGTTCGCCACTATGAACTTCTTACATTTCGCAATTCTTCTTTTTGTGATTTGTAGCTTCTTACTTATTGGAGTGAGTTTGGCAACTGATGCGCCAAGTGCAGAGAAAACAGATGGACTTACCTATGATAAAAGTGTGAAAACTGATTCAGGAGGTAAAAAAGGCGATGCTGTACTTACAGTCATACTATTATTAATTATTGCAGGACTTTGGATCTATTTTAGTTAATCATGAGCAAACATTTTAAAGTAGCCGTTGTAGGCCCAATACCAAGAGACCATATAACCACTCATAGAGGGGATGTAATTGAGAAATATGGATGTATAACCCATCCCACAATCGGTTTGGCTCAATTGCTAAAAGGGCTTGGAACGGTTTACCCAATCTCTCATATTCGAAAGCAAGACACAGAAGCTGTAAAAGATCTTTTTGCTCCTTACCCAGCAATTGATATGTCCGGTGTTTCTGATGAGGCAGATAGCGGTGATGTGATTAAACTGAAGTTTCTAGATCAAAACTTTAGGGTGGAAAAGCAAACTGCTTTCATGAACCCAATCATGCCTAAAGATATGGCGCCTTTCTTAGATTGTGATGCCTTTGTCTTTGTGCCAATTACAGATCACGAGATAGTGTTAGACACAGTCAAGTACTTGAAAGAGCATAGCGATGGTGTAATCATATTTGATGGCCATGGTCCAACTCATACGATGACCATTAGCGGAGACAGACATAAGAAGTTTTGGGTTGAAAGAGACCTTTGGCTTCCGTATATCGATGTGCTAAAAATGAATCTAGAAGAGTCTTGGTGTACTTGGTACAAGCATGAGTATCGCGAAGATGAGTTGACCGATTTACTAGACGATATTGGTCAGGAGCACCTGAGGCCAATGGCAGACTACGTATTGGATAGAGGACCGAAAGCATTAATCGTGACTACCGACTCTACGGGTTGCAAGGTATTTACCAAGCCGAATGGTGTTCTCAAAGAGGAGTTTGTAAAAAGCATCTTTATGAAGGATGTTGTTGACACAACGGGCTGCGGTGACTCATTTGCTGGTGGTTTGGCTTACGGTCTAATGGATGGTGCAGATAACTTTATTTTGGCGTCCATGTATGCCAATGCCTTGGGTGCTCAAAGAACCCAAGGAACTACCTTCGAAGTTTTCAAATCTCTTCCAGAGACCGAAGCTATGATGAAAGCTAATTACCCTGAATTTAAAAGATGAGTCCAAAAGCATGCATATTCGACCTCGATGGGGTCATTGTCGATACCGTACCCGCCCACTTTATTGCTTGGAAAGCAATGGCTGACGAGTTAGGAATTTCTTTTTCAGAAATTGACAACGAGCAATTAAAAGGTGTTAGCCGCTCAGAATCAATGAAAAGAATATTGGAGATGGGAGGGATAACTAAAACCCATGAAGAGATCGAAGAATTAACTTCTCGAAAGAATGAGATATATGTGGAGATTATTTCTAAAATGACTCCCGATGATATCCTTCCTGGAGTGGTTGCTTTTTTAGACCTCCTTGCAGAAAACGGTATAGATTCGGCTATTGGTTCTTCTAGCAAAAATTCACCTACCATTCTGAAGGCAGTAGGATTGGCAGATCGATTCAAAGTTAGAGTAAATGGGAACCATGTTACTCATTCAAAGCCTCATCCTGAAGTATTTCTTCTTGGAGCCGATCAGTTAGGGCTTTTACCATCCGAATGTGTGGTGTTCGAAGATGCTATTTCTGGTGTACAAGCTGCTAAAAGAGGCGGTTTCAAATGTATAGGTGTCGGTGAACCCGATGTGTTACACGAAGCAGATTTAGTAATTCCCAATATGATTCATTTAGACCTTACCATATTTAATAAATTATAATCAACCTCATGAAGAACTATATCAAACACGATCCCTGGTCGATTATTGAAGAAGGATTCGATCCTGAATACAACAAAATCTCAGAAAGCATTTTCAGCATTGGAAATGGCATGTTCGGCCAAAGAGCCAATTTCGAAGAACAATACTCTGGCGAGAGCCTTTTAGGAAACTATGTCGCTGGCGTTTACTACCCCGATAAAACAAGAGTGGGTTGGTGGAAAAATGGATATCCTGAGTACTTCGCAAAAGTATTAAATGCCGCTAACTGGATTGGTATCAACATTTCTTTTGAAGGAGAGGCTTTGGACTTAGCGAATTGCAAAGTAGAAGATTTCAGAAGAGAGCTCAATATGAAAGAGGGCTGGCTTCAACGTACATTCAAAGCTACTTTGCCTTCTGGCAAACAAGTGAAAGTTACTTCTACCAGAATCTGTAGCATGGCCAGAAACAAGGTAGGTGCATTATCTTATCAAGTAACACCACTTAATTTTTCTGGAACAGCTGAAATTTCTCCTTATGTAGATGTCGATGTGATGAATGCCGATTCCAATTACGATGAGAAGTTCTGGAATGAACAAGGCAAAGTTGCATCAAATGAATTTAGTTATGTCTTAGCCAGCACTAAGAAAACCGATTTTTGGGTAGCCACCGGTATGAAGTTTGACATTACAGGAGCTTGGGAACAAAATGAATCTTCTGTTAGTGAAAGAGAAAAGTATGTTCAAGTTACGGCAACTGGTAAGGTTACTGAAGGTGAAATGTTTACCATTCAGAAATATGCGGCTAACATTTCATCAATGCATTTTCCAAAAGATAAACTAGTAGAAGAATGTCAAAAAGAAGTAAATGCTGCAGCTAGTACCGGTTTCGATGCTTTAGTCGATGAACACATTGCGGTTTGGGCTGCCAATTGGGAAATGAGTGACATTGTCATTGATGGTGATGTTTCTTCTCAACAAGGAATTCGATTCAATATCTTCCAATTGAATCAAACGTATACTGGTCAGGATGAGCGACTTAACATTGGACCGAAAGGCTTTACTGGTGAGAAATATGGGGGAAGTACCTATTGGGATACTGAAGCTTATTGTCTTCCATTCTATCTGTCTACAAGTGAGCAAGAAGTTGCTAAAAACCTTGTCCTTTATCGATACAAGCACCTGCAAAAGGCCATAGAAAATGCTCAAAAGCTAGGCTTTACCGATGGTGCAGCGCTTTACCCAATGGTAACAATGAATGGTGAAGAGTGCCACAATGAGTGGGAAATTACTTTTGAAGAAATACATAGAAATGGTGCCATTGCCTATGCAATTTTCGATTACATCAATTACCATGGCGATGACGATTACTTAGTCGATTTTGGACTGGAAGTACTTATTGCTATTTCAAGATTCTGGGCACAAAGGGTGCATTGGTCGAAGCATAAAGGCCAATATGTAATGCATGGTGTAACAGGACCTAATGAGTACGAAAACAACGTAAACAATAACTGGTACACTTCTAAAATGGCCTTATGGACATTGAAGTATACGCTCGAAGGTTTAGAGAAACATAAAGGAACTGATAAGCTGAATGCCCTTTTAGGTAAGCTGAACTTTAAGGGAAGTGAGTCTGAGAAATGGCAACATATTCTTGACAACATGTACCTAGGTTATGATGAAAAAAGAGGTGTATTCCTTCAGCAGGATGGCTTTTTAGACAAAGAAGTAATGCCTGTAGATGATATTCCTGATGGGCAGCGGCCAATCAATCAGAACTGGTCTTGGGATAGAATTTTGAGGTCATGCTTCATCAAACAAGCCGATACACTACAAGGTATTTACTTGTTCGAAGATGAGTTCGATTTGGAGACTATTGAGCGTAATTTCGATTTCTACGAACCAATGACGGTACATGAATCTTCGCTTTCTCCATGTGTGCATGCTATTCTAGCTTCTAAGCTGGGCCGTAAGGAAAAAGCTTACGAGATGTATATCAGAACAGCTCGCCTTGATTTGGACGATTATAACAATGATACTGAGGATGGTTGCCATACAACTTCCATGGCAGGTACTTGGATGGCTTTTGCCAAAGGCTTTGCCGGCATGAGGGTACGAAATGGAGAGGTTTACTTCAGTCCGTACTTACCAGATCAGTGGGATGGCTATTCTTTCAAGATCAAATTTAGACAGAGGAACCTTACCATTAAAGCCACTAAAGGTCATGTGACGATTCAAAATGAGTCTTCTGAAGACTTAGGCATTTATCTATTCGATAGAAAGTTTGAGGTGAAAGGGCATGGTGAAGTTCAAGCACCTATGTAAACCCTCATGAACATTTCATAAAAGAGCCTCAAGATTGTGAAAATCTTGAGGCTCTTGTTTTTTATAAAATCACATTTTTAAGGCAGTCTCTTAACTTATCGATGAAACCTAATAATGCGGCTTTGATTAACCCTTTTCCTCGACCCGTCCATCAGCATGCTTGGCAAAGCGTCCACGTTTTGGGTCATGCGTATTTGAATGACTCGGCCAAGGCCAACCACCGAATTGAGTGCGTTGGTACTCCATCATAGTCTCTTGTATTTCAAGGTTGGTATTCATTACAAATGGACCATATTTAGCTACTGGTTCACCGATAGGCTTACCTTGTAACAGCAACAATTTGGCAGCCTGATCACCATTTTTCACAATTGTCTCTTCACCAGCTTTTAATTTAACCACGTGCATGTTGGGCATTTCAGCTCCTTCAAGGTGAAGACTATTACCCTTATACATATATAAACTTCTATTGGCGTCAACACTTGCAGAAGGAATTGTCCACTCAGCATTCGCTTCCATATCTATCATCCAAACAGCGACATCATTATCTGGTTCTGCTGCAAAAGAATCCGGAGCAGGAGCTAATCTTTGAATGTCTCTAAGTTTACCACAAACTATCTTTATATGAGTATTCTTTCCGTTCGAGTCAGTGCTTTGAATGATTGGGATATCTTCGTGCCAAAGCATTCCAAAGTAGGCTGGCACTTTCTTGCTTGCCTTTGGTAAGTTCAGCCAAATTTGAAAAAGGAGTAAGGGGTTCTCTTGATCGTCTTTCAATAATGGAAACATCTCGCAATGCTGAACACCAGCGCCTGCGGTCATCCATTGCACATCGCCATTACCAAATCTGCCTGCGGCACCCAGGGAATCAGAATGATCTACAAGGCCTGTTTCAGCTATTGTAATTGTTTCGAACCCAGCATGTGGATGTGCAGGAAAACCAGGGACTGTTTCGCCATGATACATACTCCAACCGTCTTTACCACTAAAATCTGAACCAATAGATCTTCCAGAAGTACCTGTAGCGGGGCCTAATTGGGCATTTCCTTTAGGATAGCTATCATTATGGAAGGCGCAAAAAAGGAATGGGTCTTGTGTTTGCCATGGAAATTGAAGGGGTTCAATTCTGATTATTGAGCTCATAGGTTTTTATTTGTCTGTACCAACAGCTAAAAATAGCAATAAGTTTAATTGAACGTAAGAAGTTCTTAATTGGAGGTTAGTCGATTTCTGATGATCGTGAAACGTAAAACTGTCTGTAGTAAAATGAACCTTATTGCATTTGCTTTACAGCTTCTTTTAGATTTTCGACAAAGGTTTTTTGCTCATCAGTTTTAGCCAAGCTTTTGGCTTTATTGAGCGATTCATTGGCTTTTACGAAACTACCCATTAAGGCACTTGTATAACCATATAGAGCATGTGACTCAAATCGAGAAGCATCAATACCAATTGAATTGAAAAGCATTTGATTAGCAAAACTGATCAGCTCATCATTTGGGAAATTCTCAATGATTTCAACAGCAGTACTCATAATGAAATCAGGTTTCTGATCTGAGGCAAGATGGTTATTCATATAGCTATTTACTTCTAGCTTATACTCGTCAAACTCCTCTCTTTGTGCTAAAAAAACTGATCTGGTAACATATTGGGCAGCGGGCAATTCAGCTTTTTCAACAAATAGGGGAAGCGTTTCATCCACCAATCGCTTGAGAAGTTCTTTGTCACCGTACTTAATGGCCAATTGAAGGTTTTCATTGTATACCGTACCCATATAATCTGAAAACTCAGATGCACCATGAGTTTCGATCATCAAATCCTTATTAGAGGTAATGTATCCATAATGTCTTGAATTGAGTCCGTTCTCATACCTTGAAAGGAGCCATATATTCTCGAGTTCCAAATAATCTTCAGCTGTAAAAGTATCTGCTAAGCGCTTCGCCACTTGAGAAGATTTCTCAGCATCGGTTTTTTCAAGGATTCCAATTAAGCTCAAGTGATCCTCTTTAGAGAGAGTGCCATCTTCAAATTGTGCCCAAAGGGTTGGAAGGTTTTCCCAGTTACCCTGAGCATCTTTTGCATAAGCCATTAATTGAGGTATTTCCACAAAACCATTAATTTGGTAAAATGTCTTTGCTTCCTCTGTTAAGAAAAGAAGCGTGGGATAGCCATCAATTCCATAGTATTCCGCGACAGGATAACCAAATTCAGACTCTGCATCGAATTTAATATTGATGAAATTCTCTTCGAAGTAAGCAATCACAGAGGGGTCTGTGTAAACTTCCTTATCTAGTTTTTTACAGTAGCCGCACCAATCGGTATAAGCATCTGCAAACACCAGTTTATTCTCCTTTGCTGCCAATTCAAATGCTTCATCCCATTCCTCCTGAGAAGTGATTTCTTTGAATTTGATGCCCTCCAATTCATTGGCATAAGCAAATGAGAGGGTAAAAAATAACAACAGAATAAATTGAACTTTCATAAATGTTCTAAGTGTTTGTCGAATTAACGAACACAAAGCTAATTATTGCAGTTCATTAAATGTTCCACTTATCTCTCAAAGGTGTTAATATTGGTTAATGGGAAAGACAGTTATTATAGGTAGTACGCCAAAACCTTATAAATATGCCTATCAGGCGGCTCAAATGCTCGATGAAAGAGATCTTGAATTCATTCCGATGGGAATTCAAGAAGGTGGCGTTCTTGGCAGGGAGATCGAGAATATATTCGATAAACCCTTCATTGATGATGTCGATACAATAACGCTCTATATTAACCCTACGCGACAAAAAGAGTGGTACGATTATCTTCTAAGCCTAGCACCAAAACGTATTATTTTCAATCCCGGCACTGAGAATCAAGAACTTAAAAATATGGCCGAAAAGAAGGGTATAAAATGTCTTGAAGCTTGCACATTAGTTATGCTTTCTATCGGCAGTTACTAAGCATTTTTTTGTTTATATTCGTGCTTTGTTTTGGGGCACAATTACCCATCTATTTTCAACCGATCTATGTTTGATTTAAAGTGCCCCTAAAATTTTGTTAGAAAGATTTATGAGCGAGGAAAAGTCAAAACCAAAGCAAGATTATTCAGCAGGTAATATTACAGTTTTAGAAGGTTTAGAGGCAGTAAGAAAGCGTCCGGCCATGTATATTGGTGATGTGGGCGTAAAAGGTCTTCACCATCTAATATGGGAGGTAGTCGATAACTCGATAGATGAAGCGCTTGCTGGCCATTGCGATCACATTAAGGTCACCATTGAAGAAGACAATTCTATCACAGTTGAAGATAACGGTAGAGGAATTCCAACTGATTATCACGAGAAAGAAAAGAAGTCGGCACTAGAAGTAGTAATGACGGTTCTTCACGCTGGTGGTAAATTCGATAAAGACACTTACAAAGTTTCTGGTGGATTGCATGGTGTGGGTGTATCCTGCGTAAACGCGCTTTCCATCAAACTTGAAGCCACTGTCCATAGAAATGGTAAGGTATACCGACAAGAATACTCTAAAGGTGTACCTCAGTATTCTGTAAAAGAAATTGGTGATACAGACAAGACAGGAACAATTGTTCAGTTTTATCCTGACACTGAAATTTTCTTAGTTACTGAATTCAAATTTGAAACTGTTGCCAACAGACTCAGAGAGCTTTCTTTCTTGAATGCCGGTATCAAAATCGATTTGACAGACAAGCGTGAGAAAGATGATGATGGCAATTTCCTTTCTTACAACTTCCTTTCGGAAGGTGGTTTAGTGGAATTTGTAGAATACCTAGATCAGTCAAGAGAAAAACTCATAGAGACACCGATATACATCGAAGGGGAGAAGAACGATGTGCCAGTTCAAGTGGCTATGAGTTACAATACTTCATATGCAGAGCATGTGGTGAGTTACGTGAATAACATTAATACTATTGAAGGCGGAACGCACGTATCGGGCTTTAGAAGAGCTTTGACAAGAACATTGAAGTCTTATGCAGATCGTTCTGGTTTGTTAGACAAGGTGAAGCTTGAGATTAACGGTGATGACTTTAGAGAAGGTTTAACAGCCATTATCTCTGTAAAAGTACAAGAGCCTCAATTTGAGGGTCAGACTAAAACTAAGTTAGGTAACTCAGATGTGATGGGCGCAGTAGAAACTGCCGTTGGTGATGTTTTGAATACCTATTTAGAAGAACACCCTAAAAGTGCCAGACAAATTGTAGCCAAAGTGATCTTAGCTGCTCAGGCGCGTCATGCTGCTCGTAAGGCACGTGAGATGGTGCAAAGGAAAAACGTTTT
>CAYGKL010000010.1:33032-49548 GCA_964350505.1 uncultured Roseivirgaceae bacterium
GGTGTTTCTTTCGGAACTGAGGAAGATGATAAGGCCTTGAACATGGAGAAGCTTAGATATCACAAAATCGTAATCATGACGGATGCGGATATTGACGGTAGCCACATCAGAACCTTGATACTCACATTCTTCTTCCGCTACATGAGACCACTAATTGAAGCTGGTTACTTGTACATTGCTTTGCCACCACTTTACTTGTTGAAGAGAGGAAGAGAGATGCGCTATTGCTGGGATGAACAGCAGCGTGCTCAATTTACCATGGAAATGGCAAAAGACGGTAAAGAAGACTCTGTTGGTATTCAACGATATAAAGGTCTTGGAGAGATGAACCCTGAGCAACTTTGGGAAACTACTATGAACCCTGAAACACGAAGCTTAAAACAAGTGGGTATCGAGTCAGCTGCAGAAGCAGACCACCTGTTCTCTATGCTCATGGGAGATGAAGTTGCGCCAAGACGTGAGTTCATTGAAAAAAATGCTAAATATGCTAAGGTAGATATTTAACCTACTTAATCTTAGAATTTACTGAAGCCGCTCTCATTCATTTGAGAGCGGCTTTTTCTTTTAGTTCTCTTAGAAGGAAATATGAGTTGAAGATTTTGCAGTCACTCATTTTTTGAAATGATCAACAGAATCGGTTAGGATGTATGCAGCACGGAAAATATGCCTATATAATTCCAACCAAATGAGAAATCTTCTTCAGGATCGAAAACAAACGATCGTTTTATAAATTCCGAAATTCTTGGTGGCAGTCCATAAACAGATATTGAGCTGCTCGTTATCTCAGGTTTAACCTTCCATATCTTACCTATTTCCTTCTAACCTCACATAAGTGCTAATACTAATACGCCAAAGAATCATCTGAATTTCAATCGTTTTCAGGCTAATATAAAATAATCTGAACCTATTTAACCTCGAAGTGTTATAATTGTACTATGAGCTACGCAGAGTATTGTATACATCCAAAAGATAGTATCATGTCTCATCCTACCGATCAGTCTTTGATCAACATCGGCTCCAATATTTAAATTTTCTTAGATATGATTTTCGTTCCGTGGTTTTCACCTCGGCTTGAAATTTATTGTCATGTCTCTAAACCTTTTAATCATAACAAAAGATGAAAGTATTAGTCATTGGGGCAGGTAACATGGGCCTCACATACGGATCTTCAATTGCTAAATCGGGTCACCTCAAGAAGCAAGATTTAATCATTTATGATAAGTCTGATGAACTCAGAGAAACCCTAAGAAAGTCAAACGACAATTACGTTGTAAGTGACTCGCTAGATGAATGTTTGCCCATTGCTGACATTATCTTTTTAGCGGTTAAGCCATACCATAATGATGGATTAATGGCTGAAATGAAAGAAATGATGAATGATCAGCAGTTGGTGATCTCCATTATGGCAGGTGTTACTATTGAAACCATTCAACTAGGATTGGACATTAAGAAAGTGGTGCGCGCGATGCCTAATTTACCAGCTCAAGTAGGTAAGGGTATGACCTCTTATTTAGCTTCTTCCGAAATTTCACGCATTGAACTTTGGATGGTTGAAGACCTATTGAATACTACAGGTAAGTCGGTACGAGTAGACTCACAAATGTTCATAGATGCTTCTACAGGTATTTCGGGAAGCGGACCAGCTTATGTATTCTATTTCATGGAATCTATGATGGAGGCTGCCAAAAGTATGGGCTTCTCGGATAATGACTCAAAGGTACTGGTGAGTACCACCTTTGAAGGGGCCATTGAGCTTTTCAACCAAAATAAACTCTCACCTGATGGCTGGATGAAGCGGGTAGCTTCGAAAGGTGGAACAACTCAGGCTGCGCTAGATTCTTTAGACGATAATAATGTGAAGGAATTGATTCGCGATGCAGCCTATGCCGCTTTTGATCGAGCGATTGAGTTAGGAAAGACAAAAGAACTAGAACCTGTAGAAAAATAGTTGTGGTAAAATCAGAAAAGAAAAGAGTAGTAATAAAAGTTGGTACTAATGTACTGACGAATAAGGATAACAGATTGGTGAGACCAATCATCCATCAAATTGTACAACAAATTGCGGCACTCTATGAGCAAGATATACTATCGGTTTTAATTTCATCAGGTTCTGTCATTTCAGGAAAAGAGGTACTTGGCCAATGTAAAATCAAAGATAAGGCCATTCGCAGGCAGGTATTTTCATCGGTAGGGCAACCCAGAATGATGAGACAATACTATGAGACTTTCCATGACTATGGGATGAAATGTGCTCAGGTATTGGCTACAAAGCGCGATTTCAACCCTGGTGTTTGGAGAGAGAATATGATTAACTGCTATGAAGGCTTATTGTCTGAAGGTATCATTCCTATTGCCAATGAAGATGATGCTACTTCAGTGTCGCACACCATGTTTACGGATAATGATGAGTTGGCCAGCCTTATTGCCGAATTGATTGGGGCAGATAAGCTTATCATTCTCACAGATACTAACGGTGTTTATACCGGACACCCAGATGATGAAGATACCAAAATCATTAGTGAAGTAAATGCAGGCGATGATTTGGATCACTACATAGCAGAGAGTGGAAAGGGCGAAGCCGAAGGCCGTGGGGGTATGGGCTCTAAACTCAAGATTGCTCAAAACGCTGCTGCCAAAGACATCACTACATACATTGCTAATGGAAAAAAGGAGCGTGTCATTTTAGACATCATGGAAGGAAAGTCCATAGGAACAAAGTTTGTGGCATCATAAAACATTGAAAATGAAATTATTAAGTACAGACATAAAGAATAAGGTTTTAGATAAAGTAATTGCTCTACTAGACGAGCAACGCGAAAAAATCATTGCTGCGAATAAGCAAGATTTAGAAGCTTTCACCAAAGATGATCAGGCCATGTATGATCGCTTAGTGTGCGATGATAAGAAAGTTGATGGCATGATTCAATCTGTGAAAGAGGTGCAAGCTAAACCAGACCCTGTGGGTCAGGTGAAGTCTTCGCTTGATAGAGATAATGGTTTGTCAATCATTAATAAAACAGCACCATTTGGTACCATCATGATTATTTATGAATCGCGACCAGATGTAACAGTAGAAGCGGCTGTTTTAGCCTTCAAAGCAAATAATAAGATTTTACTCAAAGGAGGAAAGGAAGCCATAAAATCTAATGAGGTGTTGGTAGATATTTGGCATCAGGCGCTAAAAGCTAATGGATTGGATAGCGATTGGGTGAAACTATTGAAAATGAATAGGGCAGAAACCCAAGAGTTTCTAAAGCACCCTACGGAGAAGATCGATTTGATTGTTCCAAGAGGTGGTGAAAGATTGATTGAGTTTGTGAAAACGCATTCCACATGTCCCGTTTTGGTTTCAGGTAGGGGTAATAATTTCATCTACGTTGATCACACAGCTGACTGGGAACAAGCGCTGAAAGTGATTATTAATGCGAAAACTGATAAGATATCGACCTGTAATGCGCTTGATAAAATACTGTTAGACAAGAGACTTCCTGACCTTGATAGGAAATTAGTTCACCTTCAAAAAGCCTTGCATGAGTTCAATGTGGAACTTTTGGTGGATGAAGAAGTGGGTAAGGTGCTTCAAAATGAAGCAGTGGTACAAAACGAAGATACATGGTATGAAGAGTATTTGGCGCTCAAAGCATGCGTAGCGCTTGTGGGCGATGAACATGAGGCCATCGAAATGATCAATAAATATTCCGGTGGCCACTCTTCAGCCATAATGACAACAGACCTGGCTAAGGCCGAATTGTTTATGGAGCAGGTGGATAGCGGTGCAGTATATCATAATGCTTCCACACGGTTCACTGATGGTGGACAAATGGGTGTAGGAGCAGAGCTGGCCATTAGCACAGATAAATTGCACCACCGTGGTCCTCTTGGTTTAGAACAATTAGTAACTAACAAGTACTACGTATATGGTCAAGGTCAGGTGCGAGTATAATCACCTCATACTTTAATAGAAAACGCCCCAGATAGGGGCGCTTTCTATTTATGCTCTATTGATATTCAGATTACCAGCCAGTTCTGTAATTTCTCTTCACAAACTGATTGGCTTCATCGAAGTTGGTGATTTTCATGTTTGGACCATCCCAAAGTAATTTGATATAACGTCCAGGATATTCGGTTCTGTTACCATTTTTCTTTTGAATATCGAAGCTTCTTAAGGCAAGGTTACCCATCAATATACTTTCCGTTAATGGGCCTGCGATATCGAAGTCAGAGCTACATTCTTTCTGCTTATAACCAGCCATGGCTGCATTTACCCATTGTACATAATGTCCTTCAGGAACACGTGGTAGGGTTTCTTTTACATTAATAGACTCATTTAACTCTAAAGGAACAAGGCGAGGGTTGATACCATAAGTTCCACACATCATTGTGCCGCGTGTGCCTTTAATGATTACACCATTTCCGCCATCGCCCATTTGTTCGTTAGCGCCTAATTCTTCAGGTCTTGGTGGCTGAATTCCACCATCCATCCAGTGTAATTTCAAGGCGGGTTGGTCACCTCTTTCAGGGAAGTCTAGAGTAATGTGGGAAGATGGAGGGCAACTTTCAGGGAAATAACCTCTTTTAAACTCTCCCACATATACTGAACCCACTGAAGCCTCAACACCCGTAGGATAGCCGAGCTTCAAAGTTTTAAAGGCGGGTTCAATAATATGGCAGGCCATATCACCTAGAGCACCAGTTCCATAATCCCACCAACCTCTCCAATTAAATGGCACTAGGTTGTCTACGTAATCTTTCTTTGGGGCGGTTCCTAGCCATAAATCCCAGTCTAGTTCTTTCGGTACTGCAGCTTTCTTTTCGGCAGGCCATGCAATGCCTTGTGGCCACACGGGTCTGTCAGTCCAGCACCAAACTTCTGTGGCATCACCAATGAGGCCAGCTTGGTACCATTCCTGCATTTTACGCACACCATCACCCGATGCACCCTGATTACCCATTTGGGTCACTACTTTATATTTGTGAGCTGCCTCAGTCATCTCACGGGCTTCAGCAATATCATGAGTCAGTGGCTTCTGCACATACACATGCTTATTTCTTTCCATGGCGGCCATAGACTGAATAGCATGCATGTGGTCGGGAGAGGAGATAGTTACACCATCAATGCCTGATTCTGCTTCAAGCATCTTCCGGTAATCTTTATAGTATTTGGCATCTCCAAACGTTTTTACTGCATTGGCGGCCCTTCTGTCATCCACATCGCAAAGGGCGATTACTTTAACAGCGGGGCTTTTTGCTGACTCTGTCAAATCTGAGTAACCTTTACCGCCAACGCCTATACCGGCAAGATAAAAAGTGTCAGAGGGTGCTCGAAAGCCTTTACCAAGTACATGACGAGGAACTATAGTGAAGGCAGCAGCTCCTAGTCCGAGAGTTCTAATAAAATCTCTCCGAGAAGAGTTCTTTTGTTTTTTTTCCATAGCGTTTCAGAAGTATGAACTCATAAATTAAGAAGAAATGGCATAAACGGAAATGCTTTTTAATCGATTGGAAAGAAACTAGTATATTGTCTAACCCAACGGAAGCAATTATGAAACTTGTTTATGCTTACTTATTAACCACAGTCGTCTTCTTTATAATTGACTTGCTTTGGTTAGGCCTAATTGCCAAAGACCTCTACAACCGCTATTTAGGATCGTTTTTAGCTGAACAGGTTAACTGGACTGCTGCAATAATATTCTATCTATTATTTATAGTGGGCATTTTTATTTTTGTGATACTACCCGCTGTTGAACAGCAATCATATATGAAAGCACTGATATATGGAGCACTCTTTGGTTTCTTTACTTATGCCACTTATGACCTTACCAATTTGGCTACCCTAAAAAACTGGCCACTTCAGATCGTTTTTATTGATATCGTATGGGGAGCATTTCTGACAGCTTCCGTCAGTGTTTCAGGCTACTTCATTACACAATGGTTAAAAGCATAACAGACATATATTATTACCTCATACCCATAATGGGAGCTTGGGTTTTGCTATGGTTCTTTATTTCCATCATTTTAAAAAGAAACGATGTTGCTGATATAGCTTGGGGGCTTGGTTTTATTGTGATTGGCTTGGTAAGTCAGATTATGCAAAATGCTGTATTTGCTGAACCTTCAATATACTCACCAAAGATATTGGTAATGTTATTAGTTACCATTTGGGCACTTCGGCTCAGTATTTATATTGGGTTGAGAAACAGTAAAAAAGGGGAGGACTTTCGCTATAAAGCATGGAGGAAAGAGTGGGGTAAGAGCTTCTATTTGAGGTCTTTTCTACAAGTGTATGGTCTACAGGTGGTATTGGCACTAGTGATTTCTATGCCTCTGATTGTAGCTGGTGCTGCAGATGTTTTTCCTTGGCATTGGCTCCATATACCTGCAACAGTTCTTTGGCTCATAGGCTTTTATTGGCAAGCAATAGGAGATTATCAATTGAGTAAATTCAAATCCAAAGCGGAGAATAAAGGAGAGATTATTCAGAGTGGTCTTTGGCAATATTCTAGACATCCGAATTACTTTGGCGAGATCCTCATGTGGTGGGCAATAGGATTAATGGTTTTACCAATTCCATGGGGTTGGTTGGGATTTATAGGGCCAATCACAATTACTTACCTTCTGCTTCGTGTTTCTGGCGTGCCAATGCTAGAAAAGAAGTACAAAGGAAATCCTCAATTCGAATCGTATAAGAAAAAGGTACCAGCTGTGTTTCCTTTCAAGTCTTTTTAAGATTTCACTATCCTAATAAGCAGCCTTTTATGGGAGTTTAAAACCGTTATATTTAGATAAATTAGTATGAAAACGCGCTGTTTATTGGTATTGCTTTTGTGCCTTTCTGGTACATTGAAAGCTCAGAATATTCTGGACTACCAATTCAGCAATTCTCAGCAAGGTAAAGCAATCATTACAATTTTGGAGGAGCTGTCAACTTCTCAAAATGCTCGTTTCTTTTACCTGCCTGAATGGCTTCAAAATATTTCCGCTAAGAAAAGCTACTCAGGAGAACGCCTTGAGGAATTGATGACTGACATTTTCCTAGGTACTGACATTGATTTTGTTCAGATGTATCCAGATGTGGTAGTCATTATCAAAGATCCATCTAAAGATATTCTCAGGAAAGAAACTCTGATCAATGCCCTAGTTCAAGGCAAGAAAATTGAGGCCTATAAATTCGGTACTGAAGCCATAGTTTCAAACGGAAAATTAAGGATAACGGGAGATGTGCTGGATTGGACTACGGGAGAACCATTGCCGTTTGCTACCATTCAAGTAAATGACTCTTTGATTGCAACCACCTCCAATGATGCGGGTAAATTCACTCTTAGTTTAGACCCAGGAGCTTACATCCTCAACTTCAGCTTTTTGGGTTACGATGAAAAAGTCATTGATCTACTGGCATATGACGGTGGCCAATTGTATGTGGAGCTTGAGAAAGAATCTACCGAACTTGCTGAAGTAGTAGTTCAAGGAGAGAGAACACAAGACATTACTAAAAGTAAAATTGGAAAAACAGTGCTGAGTATAACAGATATCAAGCGTGCTCCGGCATTCTTGGGAGAAGTTGATTTAGTAAGACAGGTACAATCATTACCAGGTGTCACTACCGTTGGAGAAGCCGCTTCAGGATTCAATGTAAGAGGTGGTAGTGTTGATCAAAACCTTATTCTATATGATGGAATGCCTGTTTTTAATAGCTCACATGTTTTTGGATTTCTTACTGCTTTCAATCCTGAGGCGGTAAGTGATTTGTCTTTTTACAAAGGAGGAATTCCTGCAGAATATGGCGGGAGAGTTTCTTCAGTAATGGATATTAAATCACTAGATGGAGATATGGAAAAGTGGAACCTAAATCTAGGACTCGGAATGATTACCAGCAATGCTATGGTAAATGGTCCAATCAAAAAGGGTAAAACTGCCTTGGCTGCTTCAGTCAGATCTACTTACTCCAACTGGTTGGTAAGTTCCGTTAGAACAGATTATGCCGATTTGAGCGATAGCAAAGTAAATTTCTATGATGCCACCTTAAAACTTACGCACCTCTTTGATGAAGATACCAAACTCTCCTTTACAGGTTATTCCAGCAATGATGCTTTTAGTTTAGAGGGAGATACCACTTACAGATGGCATAACTTCCAAACTTCCGCCAGATTGGATCATCAGTTTTCTAAGGAATTAGGTTCTGAGTTTATTTTGGGAAGAAGCGTATATGGTTACGATGTGGTGAATGAAGACCCTCGTCAGGCCTCAGAGCTTTCTTATCGCATAATTACCACTTCGCTTAAATCGGGTTTTCACTTAGCTAAAGGTGATCATAACATAGATTTTGGCTGGCAATTATCTCATTACTTGTTTAAACCAGGAACTTTAAGACCCACATCATCTCAATCTAACGCAGCTAACCTGTCATTAGACAATCAATATTCTATTGAAAGTGCCTTCTATATAGGAGACGAATGGAAGGTGAGTGACAAATTCACTCTAGAAGGAGGTTTACGTTTACCCATGTTCTTCTCTTTTGGTCCAGCATCTGTGAATATTTATGCTGAAGGGCAAATCAAACAGACCTCAACAATTATTGGAACTGAAGAATATAGCGGAGGCCAGCTCATTAAATCATATTTTGGAATTGAGCCGCGCCTTTCATTTAATTGGAAAGTGTCACCAGAAACCTCTGTAAAGTTTGGTTATAATAGAATTTTCCAATATCTACATTTGGTCACCAATACTACAGCCGTGACCCCAGTGGATATCTGGCAGCCTAGTGGTTACTATTTTGAACCGCAGAGATCAGACCAGGTCTCGGCAGGCATTTTCAAAGATTTCAAAGATCAAAAATACGGTGTATCAACGGAGGTTTTCTATAAATTCATCGATAACCTGATAGACTTTAAAGATGGTGCCCAACTTATACTGAATAGCAATATTGAAACCGAGCTTTTACAAGGCAACGGTAGATCTTATGGTATTGAAACATCAGTATTTAAGAATATAGGTAAGCTTACAGGTAATCTAAATTATACCTATTCGAGGGCCTTCAGAACAATTGCAGGTCCAACAAATAGTGAGTCAATTAATAGGGGACAGGAATATCCAGCGAACTTCGATCAACCACATATTATCAATTTAGGATGGAGGCTAGAGATGTCGAAAAGGCATTTCTTCACAGGAAACTTCACTTATCATACGGGTAGGCCAGTAACTATTCCTTTAGCAGTTTTTGCCTACGATAATAATTCTGTCGCCTTCTTTTCAGGGCGAAATCAATACCGAATTCCCGACTATCACCGCCTAGACTTAGCCTTGGTAATTGAGGGCAATATGAACAAAAGAAAAAAGGGGAAAGGCACATGGGTATTTTCAATTTATAATGTTTATGCACGCAACAATCCATATACATTGTTTTTTAGAACCTCTTCAACAGGAGTACCAAAGCCATATCAATTATCGATTGTGGGTACCCTTTTACCATCTGTTAGTTATAATTTAAAGTTCTGATGATGTATAAAGATTGGATATATAGATCGATTTGGATGATAAGTCTACTAGCCGTATTCGGCTGTGTTGAACCCATCGAATTCGATGTTCCACCTCCTCAGTCATTAGTTGTGATTGAAGGAATGATCAGCGACTTGGATGAAACTTATACAGTGAATATCACGAGGGCTATTCCATTGGGCCGTGATACAATCAATAGACCTCCAGTTGAAAATGCAAGAGTTCGTTTATATGATGATCAATCAAATATTGAAGACTTTACCGAGACAAGTCCGGGAGTATATAAAACTGGAGGGGCGATTCAAGGAGAAATTGGGCGTTCATATCACATCAGAGTTGAATTAGAAGATGGTACCGTTTATGAGTCTAAACCTGATTTACTGAAGCCAGTGGGTAGCGTTCAAGAAATACGCTATGAATATGAAGAAAGGCTTGAAGAAGAATTTTTCGGTGATGTTCGAAAAGATGTTTTTAATGTTTTCATTGATTCTAACATCGGCTCAGGAATTGGCAATTATGTGAGGTGGAGGTACAAAGGTGTATACCGAGTGGTAACAAATCCTGAGTTAAGAGTTATAAAACTTACTTATTCTACTTTGCCGCTTCCAGCACCACGGTATTGTGGCGGATATCGTACTGCCGGTCACCCTAGTGGTAGTGGTTATATCTTAGTAAAAGAAAGGGAATGTACTTGTTGCGAGTGCTTTGTGAATGAATATGAAGATGCTCCTCAACTATCTGACGATCTGTTGATTGCCGATGGTCAGTTCAATAATATAAAAGTAGGAGAGGTGCCCATTAGTAATATTACTTTCTTCGATAAATACATGATTGAAGTAGAGCAAATGAGTATGACTCAAACTGCCTACGAATTCTTTAAGTTGATTAGGATTCAGAAAGAAGAGGCTTCTAATATTTTTCAACCACCATCAGGTGAACTCATCGGAAATGTATTTCCAGTTAATTCTGAAGATAGGGTAATTGGTTTGTTTTGGGCCACTGCCATTAGTAAGAAAACGGCATTTTTAGACAAGGATGATTTACCATATACACTTACACCGATGGAAATTATTCCAGAGTCTTGCTTAATCTATTTTAAGAACGCAACCACAACTAAACCACAGGGATGGGAAGACTAGTGAGGTATTTAAAGGCCATTATATTAGTTGGACTACTTTCAGTCTCACATGTAAGTTATGGCCAATCTGCCCAAGATTTTGTCAAAGCTTTTGAAACTTATCAAACTCAATTTCCGAGTCAACAACTCCAACTCATTTTTAATCAAAGTAAATATTCTCCTGGCGATACGGTATTCTTTAAAGCTTATTTGTTTAAGGGGGATCACGCCCTGTGGAAAGGCGCTCAAATAGTAGAAGCCAACCTAATTTCACCCAAGGGAAAGTCTGTAATGAGTCTGTCCTTTAAAACAGAAAATGGGGTCGGTTATAACCAGTTTACACTTAGCAGTGAATTAGAGGCAGGCTTCTATACTGTGCTGGCTTTTACTAATTGGATGAAAAACTTTGGTCTAGAATCAATGTTTCAGCAGTCCGTTGAAGTAGTGGCTGATAATGCCATCTCAAGAGTTTTAAAGCCCATTATCCTTGGTATTGAAGGTGGGAGTTTGATTGATGAGGTACCGGCTAACATTGTCGTAAAATCTGCTAATTCTGGTGAGACTATTTCACTCTTCAATGAATCTGAGTTTCTAATTGATAGCATTTCAACCGATCTAAACGGGTTTGGTCGGTTGAGATTTGTTCCTTCCATAGACCAAAAATACTTCATTAGAAATTCAGAAGGAGAGAGGGTAAGTTTAATTGATGTAGAACCATTTGGTTTCACTATTTCCATATCCTTTGTGTCTGAAGAGTTAATCAGGTTGCGTGTTTTAGGAAAACCCTTGGCCAATCAGGGAGGTCAACTCAATCTCATCATGAGTAGTAATGATAGGATATATCATTCTCAAGCGGTGGACAGCAGTGAGCCATTTCAGATTTTAGTAGACCGGAAAACATTGAGCCCGGGTACTCATGATGTTTCATTGATCGATAGCAAGGGAATACTTGTTTCTTCTAGAGAGTTTTTTGTTGCCCAGAGCTCAGATATTTCAGTCAATTTGGAAATCGATGGAAACCCAATTACCCCAAGAGCAGCTGTTAAAGTAGAAGTTAATTTAGCAGATGCATCAGGTGCGCCTATTGCAGGAGAGTTTTCACTTTCTGTTACAAATGGAAGTGTATTGTACAATGAAAATCAAGCTCCGCTAGAGTATATGCTGAATTTACCCAATTGGCAAGAAATAAACTTTGAGGAGGATTTATCGACAGATCAGGTCTTTAACACCATCGATAATCAATTGATTCTTAATCCAAAGCCTATAGATTGGGAGGCTGTGCTTTCAAAACGAAATACCTTACCAGATTTCGATTATACCAGTATGTTTCAACTGAATGGTAGAGCGTATAATGCAAAAACCAATGAGCCACTTACTCCGAATACCACTTTAATGTTTTACCTACAAAAAGACCTCATGCGCTATGAAGTGTCATTAGGGTATGAAGGAAGATTCTATTTGAATGTTTTAGATGTTTTTGGTGAGGATGAAATATTGGTCATGGCCGAAACAGAAAACGGTGAGGAGATTCTTGATGTAAATATTGAATGGCAGGAAAAAGGTATTCGAGAGTTTCCAATTCCGCCTAAGTTTAAAGTTTCAGGTGAGCAAGACAATTATGCTTATTATAGGCTGAAAGACGCTAAAATCAAGAACTCTTTTGGCTTCTTCTCAAGCTCGGAAGACTTAGACTCATTAGCGGAATCACAGAGAAGCAGAGCGCCTCAAGTGGCTATTTTGGAAACAGACTACAGCATGAAAGTGGACGATTTCTTTTTATTCCCAACTATGTCTCAATTTATGAAGGAAACAGTAAGACCATTAAGAGTAGGAAGTAGAGGTAATGAGGAAATTGTGAGAGTGAAGTTTTTGGAGCCTGGCACCACTGGTGATCCTCTTTATATCATAGATGGTATTGCGACCAAAAATACAGCGTTTTTCCTTTCGCTAAACCCCACAGATTTGCAGACGATTGAGGTGATCAAATATCCCAAAAAGCTATCTAGGTTCGGGTTAATGGCCAAAAATGGAATTGTCATTGTCAATTCAAAAGTTGGTGATAAGAGAGAGCCACTAAATCCTGAGAATATAATTCAGGGCTTAAACAGTCCAATTGGCCTCAAGGCATTGGACAAGCACTGGGCAGATCATTCGGTACAACCAGAATTTAGATCAACACTGTATTGGGCACCAACCATTAAAACTGACGAGAAAGGAAAAGCTGTAATCTCTTTCTACACCTCAGATGATGCAACGCCCCTTCAAATAAGAATTGATGGAATTGCAAATGGAAAGTCATTTAGTTTTAATCAAACCTTAAAAACATCAGAGAATGCCAATAATTAGTTTTCTGTCTTTTTAGAGAAGGCCTAAAAATTGAAAATAAGCTGTCTCCAATCTTTAAAGAGAGATTAATAATATATTTTCCTCTTTATCTCGGCTTATCGTTTATTCATATTACCTTTGCAGTTCATTAAAACAATATTTTTGACAAATTTCAAATCACTAGGACTTTCACAAAATTTGTGTGATGTTCTAGATCAAATGGGTTTTGAAACACCAACTCCCATCCAACAACAAGCAATTCCTCAGTTACTTCAAAATAATCCTACAGATTTTATTGGCTTAGCACAAACAGGAACAGGAAAGACTGCTGCTTTCGGTTTACCATTGATCGATTTAATCGATCTAAACAATAATAGCACGCAAGCCATTATTATGGCCCCAACGCGTGAATTAGGTCAACAGACAGCTAAACAATTGCAAAGCTTTGTAACTAATAATGCAAAGTTAAACATTGAAGTAGTCTATGGCGGTGTAGATATAAGCAAACAAATTAGAGCACTGAAAAGGCCAACTCAAATTGTAGTGGCTACCCCAGGTCGACTCCTCGATTTGATTAAAAGAAGGGCCATTTCACTAGATGCTGTAAAATATGTTGTGCTAGATGAGGCAGATGAAATGCTCAATATGGGCTTCAAAGAAGATATCGATGATATCATCTCTCATACCTTAGATAACAGATCTATTTGGCTTTTCTCTGCCACAATGCCTGCTGACATCAGGAGGATTGTGAACAAGTATATGAACAAGCCAATTGAAGTGGCTGTTAATACTGAGCAGAAAAGTAATGAGGACATAGCTCATCAGTATGTGATCACAAAATCAACAAATAAGATAGCCGCAATTCGCAGGTTCTTGGATATTCAACCAGATATGCGTGGCATCATGTTCTGCCGAACCAAAAGAGAAACTCAGCAATTTGCTGATGAATTCTCAAATATAGGATATGGCGTTGAAGCACTTCATGGTGATCTATCACAAGGTCAGCGTGATGCAGTAATGAAAAGATTTAAAGCTCGTTCAATGCAGCTTTTAATTGCTACAGATGTAGCAGCTAGAGGAATTGATGTGAACGATCTAACTCATGTACTTCACCATTCTTTACCAGATCAATTAGAGAGTTATACCCACAGGAGTGGTAGAACGGGTAGAGCTGGAAAAAAAGGTATCTCACTAGCTTTTATTAATCCGAGAGAAGGTAGGAAAATTAGCGAGTTAGAAAAAAGGCTTAGTGTTAAATTCGAGTTGGTTGAGGTTCCGAATAAAAATGAACTCAAATACAGCAGAATTAATCATTGGGCAAGTCTTATTCTAAAGACTAAAGTTGATGCTCAAGTGAATGATATTATACCTCACTTAGATGCAGATTTAATAAACCTTACCAAGGAAGAATTACTACAAAGGTTGCTTTCTATGCAATTGGATCACTTAATGGTTGATAATGGTTCTGATTTCCAAGAGCCTGAAGATCTTAATGAAATTCAGGGAAGACGCAATGAAAGTCGCAATCAAGATTCGGATGTTCAGAGGTTCTTTATTAATATTGGGGAGATAGATGGTGCAACCCGTGCCGACTTGGTTCACTTCCTAGTGGATATAACAGGCTTGGATGGCAAAACTTTCCAAAACATTGAACTCAAAAAGAACTGTAGTTTCTTTTACGTTGAGAACAAAAAGAGTAAAGATATAGTTGCCAAGTTCAATGGCATAAGTGTTAGTGGAAGAGAAGTGAGAGTCAATGAAGACAATGACGGACCGCCACCATCATTCAAGAATAAATCGAGCCGTGGAGGACGCGATTTTGGGTCGGATAATAAAAGAAACAGAAGAAAAGAAAGGTCTCGCCCAAGAGTAGGGCGCAGACGTTAATCATAATTACAAACTATTTTATGGGTAGAAACCAAAATTCATTTATAAAAAAACAGAAAGCCGAATCAAAGAGAAAAAAGAAGCTTGCCAAAAAACAGAAAATGGAAGAACGCAAAAGCGAGGACACCAGTAGTAAGTTAGAGGACATGTTAGCTTATGTGGATATTCATGGTAATATTACCACGGATCCTGATCTTGAAGCTTCAAAAGTAGAAGCTGAACTCGCAAAGAAAAAACAAAATAGAAGAACAACAGATTCTTCTACTAATCAATCTGAAAACCGTTAAACTACAAGATTATCGCATTCCCGAAATTTTCTAAAGACAAAAGCCAAGATTTTGTGACTACCCTCAACCATAGGGTAAATCAATATTTTGTAGAAAACCAGCTTTCAAGGCAGGGAGGTGTACCTATGGCCATAAAATCGGTAATCATGGTAAGCCTTTTTGTAGTGCCTTTAGTAATAATCAGTACTGGTGTATTAACTGCTCAATGGCAGCTATTCGCTCTATACATTCTTTGTGGGGCAGGAATGGCTGGAATTGGTATGGGAGTAATGCACGATGCCATTCATGGTTCGTATTCTTCCAACAAAACCGTTAATAAATTAATGGCTCAGACTATGAATTTAGTTGGAGCTAATGAGTCAGTTTGGAGAATACAACACAACGTGTTGCACCATACTTATACCAATATTGAGGGGGCTGATGATGATTTAAATACACCTTCATTTTTAAGATTTACTCCTGAAAGACTTCATCAAGCAGCACATCAGTATCAATACTTGTATACTTGGATTTTTTATGGTCTTTCTACAATTTCTTGGATTACGTCCAAAGACTTTGTTAGACTCAAGAGGTATGCTGATAAGGGGTTGATCAAGTCTAAAAAAGAATACAACACTTTACTCACTAAACTTATTCTGTGGAAAGTATCGTATTATATCTACGCTCTGGTATTGCCGCTAATGTTCTCAGGGTTTTCTGTAGGTACGGTGCTATTGGCTTTCTTATGTATGCATCTTGTAACAGGCATTAGCATAAGCCTAGTTTTTCAGACAGCACACATTATGCCGGGCATCTCTTTCCCAACTCCGTGTAGTAAAGGTGGAATTGATAGCAATTGGACAGTGCACCAATTAGAGACCACAACTAATTATTCTCCTAATAGTAAAATATTTAGCTGGATGATCGGAGGCTTGAATTATCAAGTAGAGCATCATTTATTCCCCAATATATGCCATGTCCATTATCCGAAAATCTCTCACATAGTTAAAGAGACAGCTGAAGAATATGGAGTTACCTATCACTGCTTGCCATCGTTTGGGGTAGCTTTAAAAGAACATGCAAGAATGCTCCGAAATTTGGGGCAGCAAAAGACATTGCAATTCGCACATAGTGAATTGTAGTAAATACTCGGCAATAAAAATTAACCGCTGGGTATCAATTATTTAATATAATATAATGAAACAAGGAAAAGTAAAATTCTTCAATAACTCCAAAGGCTTTGGTTTTATTGTACAGTCAGACACCAACGAAGACATCTTTGTGCACGAAAGTGGACTTATTGATGACATCAGAGAGAACGATGAAGTTCAATTTGAAGTTGAAAGAGGTAAAAAAGGTATGAATGCTGTTAACGTTCAGTTAGTAGGTTAATATATTTTAAAATCTTTAGTTGAGGCCCGGAGAAATC
>CAYGKL010000011.1:0-1243 GCA_964350505.1 uncultured Roseivirgaceae bacterium
GCCTTAGTACCGAAACTAGATAGGATTTGAGGATCGTATATGACCGTTTTAATCAATTATTCTTATTTAGACTAATTATTAATAGTGCAAATTAAAGAAATGATCTCGACAAAATGAACTTAGGAACAAACTTTAAATAGTTCGATTTTTAGTTCAAGACAAACCAAAAACTTCAGGTCAAAATTGAATTATTAGACGCATTGCATAACCCTTTTGAAAAGACCTATCCATAACTCTTATGGGAAATAACTCCTTAGGCTTCAGAATTAGATATTGACTCTAAATCCTTCAGCTCTAGGCTAATGGCCTTGGTACTGATTTGAGTTTCAATAAAGGAGAGGAGCAAGGAACCCAAGAGTAAAAAGAGACTCGCTCCGAAGATGTATTCAGCAATTACTTGTTTGCCTAAGTACATTAACACCATGCAGAGTACGCAGCAGAAAAAACTAGCAATTCCTAAGGCCTGCATGTTCCTGATAAGAAGTAAACGAATCCTCAAATTTTTAATCTGTCCGAAAAGGGTCTGCCTCATATCAGGAGATTCTTTATACCTCACCCTCAAGCCACGCACTAAATTGGCCAATGCTACAAAGCGGTTGGTAAATGCCAATAGTAATAGGGTAATGGCTGGAAATAACAATGCAGGGGTTGTAATATCAATGTTCATTCCTGTTTTCTCTTTGATGTAATCTTACTTTCGAGCGTTAACTTCCATAAACCACGGATCCAAACCAGTCCGGAGATATAAAGAATTGATTCAATTATATACTCGCTCAGTGCTGAATTAGGTAGGTTCTCGGGCTTAACTACATAGAGCAGTAAAGCACATATTGAACCGATAGACAACGAGATAAAGAATAATAACCTCTCCTTTTGCAAACTCATGCTCCAAAGGTGACTACAGATTTAAAAAAAGATGAATAAAATCCATCTTTTTTTCTTTGCCCTAAATCCAAGTCAGGTCCTCACTTCGTTCATCGATACAAACAAAAGATTCTCTTTCACCAAAACAGGATCATAAATACTTTAAGCATAGCGCAAATAAAGACATGTAAGTTAAATACAATCAAGTCCCAATTTCTACTTTGGTTGAGGTGTCGGAGCTTACCAGAAGGGTAAGCTCCTATTTCACTCAAGGCTTTCTAAATTTGGCAATCGTACAAAGCAATACTCTTAATCAGGAATAGTCTATTTTGGTTGAGGTCTCAAAAGCTTACCGTGAGGTAGGCTTTTCCTTTTTTAA
>CAYGKL010000011.1:1343-4782 GCA_964350505.1 uncultured Roseivirgaceae bacterium
ATTGAGCTCTTCCTTAATTTCAGGATACTTTACCATCAAATCCTCAACCTCTTTCCTCTCCTCAGAAGAAAGTTCATTAAGGGCGTAGGCCTCCAGTATTCCTGACGATATGTAATCTTCTATATTCATGGCTATGCCAACTTCTTTCTCATATGTTTTAAAGCGGATCGCAGCCTCGACTTGACAGTACCAAGTGGTATGTCATACTCTTCTGCTATTTCCGTATGCGTAAAACCTTCGAAATATACTTTTTGTAAGATGAATTTCTGATCATCTACCAAGTCATTCAACAATGCTTTTACACCGATTCCATCAGTGTGCATTTCTGTACTATTCTGACGATCGACTGTATATACGTAGTCATCCATAGAATCGGTTTTAGAAGACCTAGAAACTTCCTTAGACCTTAACTTATCTATAGATGCATTTCGAGAAAGGTTCATCATCCATGTGAAGAACCTTCCTTTAGACGCATCATACTGCGCAATTTTATTCCAGATTTTCATAAAGACATCTTGGAGCACTTCCTCAGCAATATCCTCATCCTTCACTATTCTAGAAACTACACCCATCAAAGCTGCGCTGTAATTATCATAAAGATAAGACATAGCACTCTTGTCATGGTTTTTCAACCTGAGTACTAATTCACTTTCTTCCATATGACTTTGCGTAGCTGAAAAATAGCTTTATTAATTAAAGGTGAATAACCTCATCATATGCCGCTGCTGCTGCTTCCATTACAGCCTCTGACATCGTTGGGTGAGGGTGAACAGTTTTGATAATCTCATGGCCTGTAGTTTCCAGTTTTCTGGCAGCTACCACTTCAGCAATCATTTCTGTTACGTTCGCACCAATCATGTGTGCGCCTAACCACTCTCCGTATTTGGCATCAAAAATTACCTTAACGAAACCATCACTTACACCTCCTGCTTTGGCTTTGCCAGAAGCAGAGAATGGGAACTTGCCAACTTTGATTTCATAACCTGCATCTTTGGCCGCTTGTTCAGTATAACCAACAGAAGCAATTTCTGGCTGACAGTAAGTACATCCAGGGATGTTATTATAATCTAACGGCTCAGTGTGTTGACCCGCAATTTTTTCTACACAAATAATACCCTCAGCTGAAGCAACGTGAGCTAATGCAGGACCATGTACAATGTCACCGATAGCATAAACCCCTGGTATATTAGTTTTGTAATAGTCGTCCACAAGCACTTTGCCTTTATCAGTAGCAACACCTACATCTTCAAGACCGATACCTTCCAAATTAGTGGATACACCCACTGCAGAAAGTACAACATCACAATTAAGGACTTCATCACCTTTTTTCGTTTTCACAGTAACCTTACAACCCTTGCCTTTTGTATCCACAGCAGTCACTTCAGCATTCGTCATAATTTTCATCCCTGCTTTCTTGTAGATTCTCTCTAATTGCTTAGAAACCTCTTCATCTTCCACAGGTACGATTCTGTCCATAAACTCAACGATGGTTACTTCAGTACCAATTGACTTATAAAAATAGGCAAACTCAACACCGATAGCCCCTGAACCTACAACCACCATAGATTTTGGTTGCTTCTCCATTACCATGGCTTTTCGGTAGCCGATAATTTTTTCATTATCGATCGGCATGTGTGGAAGTTCTCTTGAACGGCCACCAGTTGCTACAATAATATGATCGGCAGAATAGTCGGTTTTAGAACCATCTTCAGCAGTAACTTCTACTTTCTTCCCTGCCTTTAATTTTCCAAAGCCAACGATATGATCGATTTTATTTTTCTTGAAAAGAAATTGAATGCCTTTGCTCATTCCACCAGCAACATCACGGCTTCTCTTAACCATGGCGCTAAAATCGGCCGTAGCATTGTCAACCTTTACTCCATAATCAGCAGCATGCTGTATATAATCGAAAACTTGAGCGCTTTTCAATAATGCTTTTGTAGGAATACATCCCCAGTTTAAGCAGATGCCACCTAATTCGGATCTTTCTACTACTCCTACTTTCATTCCAAGTTGTGAAGCTCTAATGGCTGCTACATATCCACCCGGACCACTACCGATTACTATTAAGTCGTATTTTGTTGCCATAAAATTTACTATTTCTGTCTTTGGGATGGCAAAGTTAATTCAAATACAGTCACATCAAAACATGGAAATTGGAGGAGTTGTGGGTTTTGGTTTTATTTGAATGATCAAAACCAAACGGAGTGGTTTTGATTGAAAAAAAATAAAGAATTAAACATGGGTTTATTAACTGGAAAAACCGCTCTGATTACCGGAGCATCTAAAGGAATAGGCAAAGCAATTGCCACCAAATTTGCTGAAGAAGGAGCGAATGTAGCTTTTACCTACCTCTCTAGTGTTGAGAAAGGTGAGGCTTTAGAAACTGAATTGGCCGTGCATGGCACCAAAATTAAAGGGTTCAGGTCTAACGCTGCTGAATTTAATGCTGCCGAACAATTGGTGAACGATATTGTGGCTGAGTTTGGAAGCCTAGATGTGATTGTCAACAACGCAGGGATTACTCGAGACAATCTTTTGATGCGCATGACAGAAGAAATGTGGGACGAGGTAATGAATGTGAACCTGAAGTCTTGTTTTAACACTGTGAAAGCTGCCACCCGCACTATGATGAAGCAAAGATCAGGATCGATCATAAACATTACTTCTGTAGTAGGTATAAAAGGAAATGCAGGTCAGGCTAACTATGCTGCATCTAAAGCTGGTATTATTGGTTTTACCAAATCTGTAGCCTTAGAATTAGGCTCAAGAGGTATTAGATCAAATGCTGTGGCTCCTGGTTTCATTGAAACTGAAATGACCGATGCCCTAGACGAAAAAACAGTGCAAGGATGGAGAGATGCCATTCCATTAAAAAGAGGTGGTTCACCAGAAGATGTGGCCAATGCATGTCTGTTCCTAGCATCAGACCTGTCTTCTTACGTTACGGGACAAACCGTAGTAGTTGACGGTGGTATGTTGACCTAAACACCGTTCATCAAAACTTAATATTTTTCATTATCGGTTGATGACCAACTTTCGTTGTAAAGCGTTAATATGGCATCAACCGATATTCATTTCATATAAAGAGTAATTGCAAGGCATAACTGCACTTCTTAATAAACTTACCTTACAAACTGACTTTTCACAATGGTTCATCCCCTTGTGTTTGGTGGTGGGTTTTGGTTATGCTGCCATTCTATATTCCAAAAAAACACCGTGGCCTAAGAGAATGAACTCCTTGTTATTTGCCCTAAGGGCGATAATGGTTTCAGTTCTCTGTTTTCTATTGCTTGGACCACTTTTAAACCAGATCAATTTCTTTGAAGAGAAACCTATTGTAGTTTTAGCTGTCGATGATTCTGAATCCATTAAAGATGTTTATGATTCACTTCAATTCGAACAGATCAAAAACAACCTAAGTCAGCTTGAGGCTGGC
>CAYGKL010000011.1:4882-12456 GCA_964350505.1 uncultured Roseivirgaceae bacterium
AAGACCTGAGCATTAAGAAAATCAATTACAATAAGATAGTCTATGAGGGTAATCAATTTCCTTTGGTTGTAGACATCTTTAATAATGGCTATGTGTCTGAAGAAGTTTTTGTAGACATCCTGAAAAACGGCACCGTCATTAAAACTCAATCTGTCACCTTAAATGGAGATCAGCAAATCAATAGTTTTGAGTTCATTTTAGATGCTGAAACCATAGGAATTGATACTTACCAAGTGGCTGTTCGACAGAAGCCAGGAGAAAGTTCGGTCAATAATAACGGCAGAACAGCATTTATTGAAGTGGTTGATAGCAAACAAAAAATCCTGATTGCGGCCTCCTCTCCTCACCCAGACATTAAAGCACTGCGCTCAGTCATTGAAGCGAAAGATGGTGTCGAAGTGGCTATTTACTTAGATGGCATTACAGAGGAAACACCAGAAGGACCCTTCGATTTGATCATTCTTCACCAACTTCCCAAATTAACTGATATGCCTATCTGGTTAAGCAGTTGGTTAGAGTCCACTAATACTTGGTTCATAACAGGTATCGAGGAATTGAATAATATCAATCGAATCAACCCAGTTATTTCATACAATTCCTTTGGACAATCAGATGCTGTTGGACCTAACATCAACCCAAATTTTGAGCTATTCAATATAGAAGAAGACTTGAAGTACAGAGCGGCTAATTATCCTCCAATAAGAGCGCCTTACGGGAATTTTGAGTTAAAGAATAATGCTGAAATATACCTTTATCAAAAAATAGGAAGTGCCCAAACGAACAGACCCTTACTTACCATTTATAATGGTGATGAGCGCAAATCGGCCGTTTTCTCGGGAGCTGGTTTTTGGAAATGGCGTTTACAAGAAAATGGTCAGTATGAAGAATCTAAACTTTTCGATGAAATCTTTGGCAAGTTGATACAATACCTCGCCACGAAAGATGACAAAAGAAACTTCAGAGTAAGTACCACCAACGAAACTTACTTTGATAATGAATCGGTTGAGTTCATTACGGATGTTTACAACGAGCTTTTTGAAAAAGTGTATGACTACAATATAGACCTAAAAATAACCAACTCAGCTGGAGAAACAGAAGAGTACAACTATGTAAACTCTCCTACTGAAAACTTTAAAATTAGTGGCCTAGACCCTGGCGTTTATAACTACAACGCCTCTACCAGCTTAGCAGGCAAAAGGGAAGTTGCCGAAGGAAGTTTCTCTGTTGAAGAATTGGCTTTAGAGGATATTGACCTTACCGCCAACCATCAATTACTCAGGAATATTTCTAATAATTCAGGTGGTAATTTCTATTTGTTTGAAGACTACCAATTGGCCATTGATAGATTAGCAGAATTAAAACCAAGGCCTATCACCAGATCTAATGAGCGACTTAGTCCAATTATCGACAACCCCCTTTGGCTTATGGTTTTGATTGCCCTTCTTTCTTCTGAGTGGTTCCTTCGAAAATATTACGGCAGCTATTAATTTTATTAAAGTTTCTATATTAAATAAACTAATCTTTTAGTTTATTTGTGTATGCACACTAAGCCGCTAATCCTATTACTGCTACTCACATTACTTTACAGCTGCGACATGTCAGCAACAAGAGAAGAAGCAGACGAGCATTTCAGATCGGGAGAATTTGAAGCAGCAGTAGCAGCTTACGATCGCGTAATTAAGCTCGAACCAGACGATGCATTTTCCATTTTTAACAGAGCAAGTGCTAAAGAAAAGTTAGGCTTTTTTGATGAAGCTTATGACGACTATGACCTTTTAGTAAAAAGCAACAGAACACCAGAATATCAATGCTAGGAAGGTCTCGTTGTCTTTTTGAAATGGAGAAGTATGAATATGTGGTTTTAGATATGAATACTTTGCTTTCGGCCGACCCTAACAATATAGAGGCCCTTGATTTAAGAGGTAGGTCCCTCACAAAAATCGGTAAAAATCAGAACGCAGTAAGAGACCTCAACAAGGTGATTCAAAACAACCCGAAGAATATTCAAGCTCTTATCAGCAGAGGTGCTGCTTATGCAAGAGGAAGTGCAGGCAGCTTTGCCATAAGTGATTTTAATGCCGCTATTAAATTAGACCCGAGCTTACCTGTTCCCTATTTTAACAAAGCCATGGTGTTCTTTGTGTATGAAAACTATGAAGCAGCCATTGAAACGTTCGATAAAGCCATTGATGCAGACCCAGAATATGCTGAAGCGTATACAAGGCGAGGAATGGCAAAATTTAAGGCTAAAAAGTATTCTCGAGTTCAGGCATGTGCTGATTTTGAATTAGGAGATGACCATAATGACCCTTTAGCCACCGAATATATAAAGGACTATTGCAAAAAATAATACAGTCTGTTAAATAGCAGCAAAAGTCTGTTATGCTCAAAAAACTACTCAATACTGGCAAAAACTCCTCTCTCATTAATCTTAGCTTGCTCATTTTTAGAGTGGGTGTTTCCGCAATGATGATTACTCATGGCTGGGGGAAATTCGAAAAAGTGATCAATGGAGAATTCCAGTTTGGTGACCCATTAGGGATTGGTGTTGAAGCCTCTTTGATCTTAGCTGCTTTTGGAGAGTTTATTTGCTCCATTCTCGTTATCCTAGGACTTGCTACTCGTTTTGCAGCAGTTCCGGTAATGATCACAATGCTTGTGGCTTGGCAAATTTCTCATGCAGGCGACCCATTCAGCACTCAAGAGAAATCTGTTTTCTATCTACTTTCCTTCCTCTTTATCTTAATAGCAGGGCCGGGTAAGTATTCATTAGATCAGAAGTTGTTTAATCGTTAACGAGAGAAGAATCAATTAACACTATTACCTCTTTGATGTCTTTTAGCACTTCAGAATAAACGTACTTTGCGCTCGCTTTATAAGATGCGCCAAACTGCACCAAGTGTTTAAATTCATCTGAATTAATCGATGTCATTAAATCTCTTTTGGTTTTAGTATCAGCCAAAGGATAGTTGAGGTTAGGTACAAAAGGAAAATTCTGCTCAACAAAAGGAATTAATCTATCCCTGACATGCTCACCATCAACGTCTGCCCAGTTACCAACCAAGCCGTAGCCATTTTCATAAAGACCAATAATTGCTGTTAATAAATCATCACTTTTAATTATTCTGGAGTTCCCCAGGTTTTTCATCTCTTGATAGGTAATGTCGTTGCTGTTGAAGGGCACATAACTCAGTAAAGACAATACATTTAGGACAAGAGAATCGGAATAATCTAGTGTGCCGTACTGCAACACTTTTCCTGCCGCCTCCAACTGTTTAGTTAATTGCTCAACACCCGAACTCAAAACGATACTATCATTCATCAAGTTCTTTTTAAAATTCGCAAGAAGTTCAACTTCCTGCCTGCTCTCTTGCTGGCTTACTCTGTATTCATTCAACAGAAATGAAGCAGAAATACCGATAATCAGTATGAGTAATTCAGCAAGAAAGTATTTGAGCTTGAAGGGTGATTTTTGTCTATTCATGAGCTGTATGGATAATAACTAGGCCCACGAAGATATTTGAAAGTTACATATTTTACCAATTGTGCCTTTCGTTGGATCAATTAGGTGCCTTGGCATAGGCACGACCCAGAACAAATGAAGAACTGGAAGTTAATTTTATGAAACTCTGAACCTATTCACCTCAACACTTCTCAACTTCAACACTTTATCACTTCTCAACTTCAACACTTAAACTTACCTTTGCAGCATGCAAAACGATCCGGAATTAAATGGTAAATATTTAGGCACCATTACTAAGGATTTTGTAGTGGTTGCCGATACGCTCAAAGAAGCGGCATATCAGGTGAAAAAGCGTGGATTTTCAGAATTCCCTATTTTCCCGATTGCTAAAACTGAAATACCTCTAGGTCAGAAACTGATTGCGAAGGAAGAAATGGCCATCAATTGGGACTATTACATCACCTATATCGATGAGTTTGTGCAGCGCAAATTGATCGATAATGAAGAGGCTTTTAAGCAAGCTTATAAAAATCCAGATGAGTTCTGTTGCCTCTTTGTGGTTGAGCCAGACTTCACCAACTTCCTATTTGTGCCATACCCAGAAGATGATTGAGGCTAAGTTTGGTAAAAGACAATCCTAGATGGATCGTAAATTTTACCTAACCTATTGAGGCTTGAAGCGTTCAGTTACTATATTGTACAAACGTTTCCTGTATGATCCAGCTATTTAAAGAGAAAAAAGACACCATCAGAAGCCTGCTGAATAAGTTGGTGGAAATTGGTGATAATGTCACTTGGCGGATCAACAACACTTATAGTAACGGGCTAGATCAAACTATTTTGGAGATTCAAATCTTCGAAAACAAGTTGCAAACTGGTCGAATAGCTTTTCAGCTAGAGGATGGTCACGTAATCAACTATCGATACAAAGATTTAGAGAAGCGCATTCCAGTTCAAATAGTTGACATGCTTTTGGATGTAATAGGCTATGAACTCCAAGCTGCCTAATTACTTCCAATAAACGTTAAAATGTAATCATCAAAAACCTTCATCATCTTTTTTGTGAGCATCCCTGGCTTGCCGTCCCCAATCAAGACTTCATCTAGTTTAACAATCGGCAATACTTTTTTACTAGTGCTGGTCATAAATACCTCATTAGCGGCTTTTAATTCCTCTAGGGTAATCACTCCAATTTCAATCTCAAAGTGAGGCTCAGCAGCTTTTAATACATTCATTCGGGTAATCCCTCCCAACACGCCTTCCTGATTAGTCTTTAACTTTCCGTTTTTGAAAAGAAAAACATTGCTGCGCGAAACCTCTGAAATTTCTTTTCCATTATGGTAGAGCACATCAATGTGCCCTTTTCCCTTCCATTCCGACTGAAGGGCTACGGTTGTCGCATAATACAGTGACTTGATCTTCGGGAAATCTCTCTGATATTCATACAACATTAGACTAGCTCCTTTGGTATAGATTTCTTCCTTTTGGTCAGTGAATGGAGAGTTGAGTATAATAACTTCGGTTTCCCCAGGTGTAAACCCATCTTCAGAGGCACCTCCGGTAAGCATAATTTTCATGGACGAGTAATCCATTCCATTCTTTGCGATAAGCGTGTGCACGATCTCTTTCAATTCATCCTTTGATAGCGGCACATTGAGGTTCATGCCTTCGGCTGAAAGAAATAATCTATCGAGGTGATCATCCATAAACAATGGCTTTTCTCCAAGCACTTTGAAAAACTCAAAAACACCGAAACCTCTTAAAAAACCAACATTATCTACCGAAATATGGATTTGACTCTTCTCAACATATTGGCCATTGAAGTAATGAATTGGGTTCATTCGCAAGGAATTAAAAGTTTCAATTTGCTTCTCTAATACTATTAGAAAGGTAAGATCCCAGATATTTTCCTTTCTTTTATAAAAGTTGAAAAGGAAAGTTCCGGAATACCCTTCTGGTAGCCTAAAGATATGTCTAAAGACTATTACAGCATATTAGGAGTTGAAAAATCTGCTACAGAGAGTGAGATTAAACTGGCTTTTAGACGGCAGGCAAAGAGTCTGCATCCAGATGTAAACTCAAGCCATCAAGCAAACGCTGAATTTCAAGACCTCAATGAGGCTTATATCATTTTAGGTAATGCAGCCTCTCGTTTGCGCTACGACAATGGAGAATTAGAAGAACCTGAAGTAACATATACTTGGGAAGAAGTTGAGCAAATTCTAAGGGAAAGGGAAATTAGAAGACAAAACAGAGGTTGGGACAGGGTCTTCACTTATGATAATGAAAATGTTTACCCCCCTACCAACTATGAAGCGAACGAACGCACTGTTCAGCTGATTAACTTGGGCATTTTGATATTTGCCTTTTCGTTTATTTTGGACTTTTTCATCTTTTTCAATGTCGGTTCAGAAATCATTTTGAATCAAAATGTCTTAGTGAAAACAGTTAGAAATGGACCCTCTCAAGCTTGGACGGAATCTAACACCGAAAGTCTAACCTTCTACATAGCTTATGGCAAACCGACACCTAAGGTTGGAGATGAAATTGAAGTGAAACGCAGTCTATTTTATGGTAATCACAAGTTCAAAACACAAACATCTGATCAATTCATCAGAGCTGATGATTTGCCTATGGTCATTTATATAATAGCTGCATTGGCCTGCCTTATTGGTTGGTTGGGAACCTCTAAATATTTTAATGCAGAGCGAAAGTTCAACGCTGCAATTATAGGCGTCTTTTTAAGCATTACTATGATAGTGATTCTCTTTTATCCGAGATGATCCCAACCCTGAGCCTTAATTGGCACAATATTGCCACTCTTAGTGATGAGTACATTCCCTTTGTCTAGTAATTGGCTATGACCGATGAAATGAATATCCCTGTGTTTATCGAGTTTTGCATGGTCTTCCTGCTTAATAGTAAACAGCAATTCATAATCTTCTCCACCGTTCAGCACAGCAGTAATCGGATCTAGCTTAAACTCAACAGCCGTATCATAAGTCTGTTTATCAATCGGTAATTGCTCCTCATAAATTGCGAAACCAACATTAGACTGCTTTGAAAGATGGAACATCTCTGAAGCTAAACCATCTGAAATATCCATCATACTTGTGGGTACAATACCTAATTCGGCCAATTCATGAATAATATCCATTCTCGCAGCTGGCTTTAACTGTCGTTGCACTACGTATTGGTAATTATCTAGCTGAGGCTGCATATTTGGGTTGGCGAGAAAGGTTTGCTTCTCTCTTTCCAAAACTTGCAAACCAATAAAGGCCGCTCCTAAATCGCCAGTGGCACACAAAATATCATTTTCACCAGCTCCTTTGCGGTATACTACTTTCTCCTTAGCTACTTTGCCCAAAACAGAGATTGAAATCACAAGTCCAGATTGAGAAGCCGTGGTATCTCCACCAACAATATCTACTTGATAATCTTTGGCAGCAGCTTTCATTCCATCGTAAAGGGCTTCGATGGCCTCCACAGAAAAGCGATTGCTCAAGGCAAGAGATACAGTAACCTGCTCAGGTGTTCCGTTCATTGCCGCAATATCTGAGACATTGACAGCTATTGCTTTATAGCCCAAGTGCTGCAATGGTGCATAAGAAAGGTCGAAGTGAACGCCTTCCACCAGCATATCGGCAGTCAGCAAACCGTAGTTTTCGCCATGTTCAATAACTGCGGCATCATCACCAATACCTTTCACCGAACTAGAATTGACCAGCTGAACCCCTTCTGCTAGTCGATCGATTAAGCCAAATTCTCCTAAATCTGAAAGTTCTGTACGCTTCTCTCCCATTGCTTTTTCTTAAGGCTGCAAAGATACATTCATGTATTGAGGTTTCGAAGTTTAGTGGTGTTGAAGTTGGAACAATCCCAAGACGGAAGTAACAGTAACGCAGTTTTCTCAGAAAACAGGCCAGCAACAGAAACCTTCAAAATCAATTTGAACTGATTAAGTTCAAGCCTTCTGTCTTCCACATTAGGGGAGGTGGCTGAAAGCCGGAGGCGTATTTTGGCTTGAAACTTGAAACCTAAAACGTCAACTACCCAGCATCTTGGCATAGCTCAATCAATACCCCATTGGTAGTTTTTGGGTGTAGAAAAC